>JACZYS010000151.1 GCA_022570975.1 Candidatus Zixiibacteriota bacterium
AAATAAAACCAAAGCTCTCAAAGTCTTGAGAGCCCGTCTTTATGAAATTGAGATGGCCGAGCGTCAGGCAAAAATTTCAGAAGAGAGAAAGACCATGGTCTCAACCGGTGACCGATCGGCAAAAATCAGAACCTATAATTACCCTCAGTCAAGAGTGACCGACCACCGCATCAACCTGACTCTTTATAAACTGGATGAAATAATTAACGGTCATGTGGAACACTTAATTGAGGCCCTCATTCAACATGACCAGAATGAAAAACTCCAAATGCAGTCGAGAGATAAGTCCGAGGTTAAATGAAAAATAAGAAAAACATAATCGGGCTGTTGATAGCTTTAGCAGTTTTTTATCCGTTTTTGTCAGCCAATAAAAAAGAGGCAAAAAATTATAATAAGTTTGAAAACAATTTTGAGTTCAATTTTAGGACCATTCCCACTAACTCGTTTAATGAAGATTTACTAATCAAACTCAGCATAAACGGTGAGATTGATTCCACTTTAACACCTTACTTACGATTTACAAAATTTGTTCAGGACAGCACAACCTCGCCGGCAAGATACGGTAAGACTGTTTTAATATTAGATGATTCAAGCAGTGGCAATTATTGGGCAAAACTCCCTCCGGTAAAAAAAGGGATTTCTCAGTATTACTATTTTGAAATCCGGGACAATGTTGGCGGCCGAAGAGCGTATTTTATGCATCCCCATGACGAACCGTTTCAAACCCGATTTATTGGCAATGACAGCCTGCCTCTAAAATTTCTTTATCTAATATTTCTGTTTTTATCTCTTTTGTTTGGCAGTTGGATAACAATTGAGTCGGTTACAAGTATGAATTCAGAAAATAAATTTGAGCAACTTTATTTCTTATTGAAAATCTTGCCCCTGTTAATAATGGTTACTGCTTTCCTAAAAACAATTTATTTTGGACAGCTCTTAGGGCAAAGTTGGGGGGCTATTCCCTTTGAAGAATCATTGTTTGATAATTTCCTCCAGAACTGGTTCATCCTCTCACTTTTTACACTGGTCATGTCATATTTTGCCGGGTTAAAAAGAAGAAGAACAAACAAGACAGTTAAGATGCTGGGATCTTTATCTCTCTTGTTTGCCTTGCCCCTCTTTTTCATTCCACCCAACATGGTTGAGATTATAGATTTAGTTGATTCATTCTCAAGATATTTGTACTGGATAACGCTTTCAATTGTCATAATTGGTTTTCTGTCCTCTTATAAACTTATTCTTGCCAGAAGTGGAAAATAATATTGTAAAACTAATCTCACAGCAGGGTGAGATGCTGGAAAAAGTTGGTATTGATGCTGGCAAGGCCGAGTTGGAAATAATCCTCTGCTCACTTTTGGGTGTTAACCGTCTCAATTTATACTTAAACGGTGAAACTCTTTTATCAGATGATATAGAAAGACAAGTTCTTGAAATTGTAAAAAAACGAAAGACCAGATACCCCCTGCAATATATTTTAGAAGAGTCATGGTTTTATGGGCGCAAGTTTTTTGTCTCTCCGGCAGTCATGGTTCCGACTCCTGAAACCGAAGTCCTCTGTGAGGCTGCAATTGGATTCATCAATAGCCAGAAAATCGAATCTCCCAAAATTTTAGACATCGGTGCCGGTTCCGGAATTATATCAGTTACAGTCGCCAAAGAGCTGGATGATGCAGAGGTTCTGGCAGTAGATATTTCAGAGGCAGCATTAGATGTTACCAGGAAGAATGCGGCAGATTTGGGCGCTGAGGATAAAATCAGTTTCCGTCATTCAAATCTTTTTGAAAATATTTATTCATCAGAAAAATTTGACCTCATTTTATCCAACCCGCCATATATTTCAGAAGAAGAATACAAATCTCTTCCGCCGGAAGTTTTAGCCGATCCAAAAATCTCACTAACTTCAGGAGAAGAAGGGCTTGATGTAATAACCGACATCATCCAACAAGCCCCGGACTACTTGATGCCGGGTGGAAAAATCATGTTTGAAATTGGCTGCAATCAGGCAGAAAGAGTGATGAAAATATCAGAACGACACAGCCGCTATCAATCAATTGTCATCTTAAAAGACTTGAACGATATTGATCGAGTGGCTATTCTTTCTTTATAAGAACATATGCCCAAAGAATCAAAAACAGAAAGAATAAAGCGAACCAAAAAAATTGTAGCCAGACTCAAAGAGCTTTATCCCGATGCCCACTGTGAGCTAAATTTTAAAACTGTTCATCAACTAATGGTGGCCACAATTTTATCAGCCCAGTGCACCGATGAACGGGTGAATATTGTCACCAAACCGCTTTTCAAAAAGTATAAATCAATTGAAGATTTTGCCGGAGCAGATTTAAAAGAACTGGGGCAGGACATATACTCAACCGGTTTCTATTCAGCAAAAGCAAAATCCATAAAAAACTCAGCTATAAAACTTCTGAAAGATTTTGGCGGCAAAATCCCCAGGACTCTCACAGAGCTTACAACTTTAGCCGGAGTGGGCAGAAAAACAGGCTCGGTTGTGCTCGGTGTCGGCTATAACATTGCCGAAGGAATTGTGGTTGATACCCATGTGGGCAGAATAAGCCGCCTCCTTAAACTGACCAACAATAAAGAGGCCTCAAAAATTGAGAACGACCTGATAAAATTGATTAATCCGGATGATTGGATTATATTTTCACATCTGATGATTTTTCATGGGCGGTCAATATGTATTGCCAGAAGACCAAAATGCAAAGAGTGTAAACTTAATAAACTCTGCCCCTCGGCAAAAAGAGATTAGATTGATTATGGATAACTTCCAATATTTAAAAACGGCAAAAAAAGCCGCCCTGGCAGGAACCGAAATCTCTTTAGGATATTATAACAAAAACCTTGAAATAAAAATCAAAGAGGACAAAACCCCGTTTACCAGAGCCGATGTGGAAACAGAGTCGGCCATAATTGAATCCATAAAATCAGAATTTCCTGACCACTCTTTTTATGGGAAAGAGTCCGGCAGGTCTGAAAACAGATCAGAATACATCTGGATTATTGACCCAATTGACGGCACAAAAAACTATCTGGCTCAAATCCCGCTGTGGGGGACGCTCATTGCCTTGATGCACAAAAATGAAATCATATTTGGTCTTTCATATATACCCTTGCTCGATGAAATGCTCTTTGCAGAAAAAGGATATGGTGACCAACTCATTGAGCTCCTAAACAACGTTTCCCGCCAACGTTCATTCGGTGACCTCTGGCCTTATCATCTTGTAGCTTCAGGTAGAATCGATATTTTGGTAGAGCCAATAATCGAAATATATGATGTCACCCCCTTTGATTTGATAATTAAAGAGGCCGGAGGAAAATGCTCGGATATTGAGGGGAACAATCTGTCCTTTGATATCTCAACTTTTGTGGCTACAAACGGATATTTGCATAATCCGGTTCTTGACTTAATGCGTAAATAGCACTTTAATTCATTTTTGCCGATATATAATTGATGTACTTGAAAGGATTCATAAATGTCAGATTTTGAATATATATACGCCAGGCAGATTTTGGACAGCCGGGGAAACCCAACCATTGAAGTAGATGTCGCCCTAACTGACGGCACTCTCGGAAGAGCGGCCATTCCTTCAGGAGCCTCAACCGGTGCTCACGAGGCGGTAGAACTTCGCGATGGCAACAAAGATTATTTCTTTGGCAAAGGTGTCAACAAGGCGATTGAAAATGTTAACGATAAAATTGGTCCGGAAATTATCAAAAAAGTCATGGATCCATATGATCAGGTTACCCTTGACAATTTCTTAGTAGATTTAGACGGCACCGAAAACAAATCAAATCTGGGGGCCAATGCTACTCTGGGAGTTTCATTGGCGGTGGCAAAAGCAGCCGCCCAGTCAGTTGGCCGACATCTTTATGAATATATCGGCGGCTCAAACTGTAAACTCTTGCCGGTCCCGATGATGAATATCTTAAACGGCGGGGTCCACGCCGACAACAATGTTGACCTTCAGGAATTCATGATCATGCCCGTTGGTGCCGATAACATTCGCCACGCTCTGCAAATTGGTTCGGAAGTTTTTGGACATCTCAAAAAAGTTTTAACCGAAAAAAAATATAACACCAACGTTGGTGACGAGGGCGGATTTGCTCCCGATTTGAAATCAAACGAAGATGCCCTCATGTTCATTATGACTGCCATAGAAAAAGCCGGATATGAACCGGGCGTTGATGTCATGATTGCCTTAGACCCGGCAGCTACCGAGTTTTATGATGAGAAGAAGAAGAAATATATCCTTGCCGCCGAAGGCAAAGAGCTGACCTCAGAAGGAATGATAGATTATTACGCCGGCCTCTGTGAAAAATATCCGATTATCTCAATCGAGGACGGACTGGCCGAGGACGACTGGGACGGCTGGAAACTGATGACCGAAAAACTGGGCGACCTGATTCAGATTGTGGGTGATGACATTTTTGTCACCAATCCGACCAGACTTGCACGTGGAATCAGAGAAGGCTGCGCAAACTCCATCCTGATAAAACTCAACCAGATTGGCACGCTCACCGAAACTCTGGACTGTATTGGCATGGCCCAGAAAGGCGGCTTTACGGTTGTCATCTCTCACCGTTCCGGTGAAACCGAAGACACTACCATAGCCGATGTTGCTGTGGCCACATCAGCCGGACAGATAAAAACCGGCTCCATGAGCCGCACCGACAGAATAGCCAAATATAATCAGCTGATTAGAATAGAAGAAACCATCGGCCCCTCAGCCATATACCCCGGCATCTACGCCTTTTACAATCTGCGGAAGTAGAAATTCTTTCGTCATTCCGGTGGAAGCTGGAATTTAGAATCATATCTTATTACAATGTCATTCCCGTGAAGACGGGAATCCATCTTCTGAAATTAGGAAAAGAACTGGATCCCCGCCTTCGCGAGGATGACATTTGGTCGGTCCATTTCTGTGGGCGGCAGACGCCCTCGTCTGCCCCAGACTTATAAAAAGATGTCAGGAGCACAGGGCTCCTGACCTACGAAGAATTCGCGAGGATGACATTTGGTCGGTCATTGCGAGGCTCGGCGAAGCAATCCGATTTCGATTCTCCTGAATCTTAGTGATTTTTTTCACCAGCTTTGTTGGCTTTTTCTATATGTAAGGGCTATCTGAAAATTATAACCACCTTATTACCAACAACATACGGTCAATTTAATAATTTCTCAAAAAAATCACTTTTTTTCGGAAACCTATTGACAATTATATCGTTAAATGTATATTGAAACTGTTAGCACTCATATTAAGTGAGTGCTAATTGAATATAATGAAGAAAACAAATTTTATAAACATTCTAAAGGAGAATAGAAATGAATGTAAAACCTCTTGCAGACCGTGTAGTAGTAAAACCGCTCGATGAACAAGAAATGATCAAAGGCGGAATTATTATTCCTGATACGGCGAAAGAAAAACCAATGGAAGGCGAAGTTGTCGAAATTGGAACCGGTCGCGTAACCGAAGATGGAAAAAAAGTTGAAATGGAAACTAGAGCTTTTGAAGATACAACAGAAGAAACTTTAAGTATGAGGTCAAAAGAACAAGCAGCAGATTATAGATTCATACCAGAGCCAGATCTTCCAATAATAAATATATCCAAACAACAAGTAGACAAAATTAAGTCAACACTCCCAGAATTACCCCAAACAAAAGTTCAAAGGTTCATTAAACAATACAAATTAAGTGGATACACTGCAGATGTCTTAACCGCAAACTTAGATATCGCAAATTTCTTCGAGCAGGTACATAACAAAGTAAAAGATATCAAATTTGTATCAAATTGGGTGACTGTAGAGCTGCTTAGAGTATTAAATTGGAACAAAAAATCTCTTTCGGAAGTTGAGATTAAGCCAGAACATTTTATAGAGCTCATCAAACTCATCAAACAAGGAAAACTTACTGAATTAGCTGCAAAAAAGATATTAAATGACTTCATTCCAAAATCATTTGATCCTTCTAAAAAACTAAAAGATTTAGGAAAAGTATCTGGAAACAAAGAAATAGAGGATTGGTGCAAACAAGCAATAAAACAAAATTCAAAAGCTGTAGAAGACTACATCAAAATAGCTCAAAAAGAAGGATATTCAAAAGGTCGACCTTCCCATAGCGGTGTTTAGACAGGTACGCGCAGCCATTAAGGATAAGGGTGTCCAGGAATATTTAGATGATGATGAGTTTTGGAAATTAGATAAGGAAGATAAATTAGGAGAAT
>JACZYS010000152.1 GCA_022570975.1 Candidatus Zixiibacteriota bacterium
CTTCTTCTTTCGGTCTGGAAATTTTTGAACCGCAGGATGGACAGGTGGAAGGGAATTTGACTTTTTTCTGACTTTTCTTTCTTCGGGAGGTTGTCACTTCCATAACTTCCGGAATAACATCACCGGCTCGTCTTATAATAACGGTGTCACCGGTATGAATATTTAGGCGGTTGAGTTCATCTTCGTTGTGAAGCGAGGCGTTGGAGACAATAACTCCAGAAACTTTAACCGGTGCAAGTTTTGCAACCGGAGTAATAACTCCCGTTCTACCTACTGAAAATTCAACATCAACAAGAGTGGTTTCTGTTTCTTCGGCAGAAAATTTCCACGCTACCGCCCAGCGGGGTGCTCTGGAGATATTGCCAAGAAACTTCTGCTGCTCAAAAGAATCAACTTTGACAACCATGCCGTCAATCTCGTAGTCCAGATTCTCACGGACCAAAGAGAGCTTTTCAAATCGACTTGACACTTTGTCTGCTCCTCTAACTATCTGACAATATTTATTGATCAAAAAGCCTTCACTTTCAAGCAGGCGGATTGCCTCTGACTGTGACCTGACCTGTTTTAAAGACTGTTCAGATATCCCGTACGTATAAAATATGAGCGGGCGTGAGGCGGTTATCGATGAGTCCAGCTGTCTGAGTGAACCGGCAGCGGCGTTTCTGGGATTGGCCAGAGGTGCAATGTTTTCAGATCTGAGTTTTTTGTTAAGTTTGTCAAACGAAGACTTTTTCATAATTATCTCTCCACGTACTTCAAGCAGGGGAAAGGATAAAGCTGTCTTATCGGAAAGTTTAAGGGGAATGTTTTTTACCGTCTTAAGATTTGAAGTAATATTTTCTCCGCTTGAGCCGTCCCCTCGGGTTGAGCCAAGAACAAAGAGCCCTTTTTCATATATCAGCTCCACGGCCAGACCATCCAGCTTTGGCTCGGTCGCATAAGTTATCTCATCTTCCGTTTCCAGACCTTCATTTACTCTTCTGTTGAAGTCTAAGAACTCTTCTTCGGTTGTGACTTTTTGTAGAGAGAGCATTCGAATTCTGTGCTTAACCGTTTCAAACTTCTTTGACAGCTTTACTCCGACTCTCTGGCTGGGGGAATCCGGAGTCACCAGCTCAGAATATTGTTTTTCAAGTTCTAAAAGCCGGTCAAAGAGAAGGTCATATTCTTTATCAGAAACTGAAGGAGAGTCTTGCAAATAGTAAAGCCGGTCATACTCGTTAATTTTTTTCTTGAGCGTCTGATATTCAGACAATTCTGCATTTTTGATTTTACTCATCTATAACAATTAACTTATTTGACTGGCAGACTGTCAATAACTTTGCTTGGCGGGCATAAAAAAACCTGCCGAATTACAGCAGGTTTATTATCTAATTTCAATAATTTTACTCTTCAGCTTTAAAAATTGTTCCGTCAAATCCTACTACCCATCCGGTTTCAGAATTGATAAATGAGACATCATTTAAGGCTCTGGAATTTCCAGCTAAGTCAATTTCCCAGTTCTTTCCACCATCAAGAGTTCTGTAAACATTTCCGTTAGTGTTAACCGCCCAGCCGTAAATGCCATTAGTAAAGTCAACTCCGACAAAATGAGTTGTCAGCGAGCTTCCCTCAAGCTGTTTTGTCCAGTTCTTGCCGCCGTCTGAAGTCATCAGAATTGTTCCGTTGTGTCCAACTGCCCAGGCTTTGTTAGGAGAGTCAACTTTTACAGAGCGCAATATTACGGCTGTACCGGATTCCTGTTTGGTCCAGGTCTTACCGCCGTCTTTGGTTGTTACAATCAATCCTAATGAGCCAACAGCCATACCGAAAGATGAATTTAAGAAATCAACATCCCACATTTTTGAGAAGAGATTATCTGTCATCAGGTACATACCTGTCTGTTGAGTGGTTACGGTTGTATCTGTTATTGTAATGGAGCTGTCATCATACATATAAACGTACGGATTAGTAAGAGTTGTGTCATAAAATAAAGTAGTGTCATATGATACCACAATTATCATTGAGTCTGGAAAATAGTTTGTGGTGTCATATAAAGTATCAATATTTGTCAAAATTGTGTCAAATGTTGTATCGTACGCAGTCTCGTTAATTACTGTCACGGTTGTATCATAATTGATGAAAGAATCAAGGCAAACAGAGTCAGTAACAAATTTGTATAATGTGCCTTCATTGGCTGTTGCCCATCCGGTTGTAGAGTTGAAAAGGTTTACCGAGTTGAAATCAAAAGGAATTCTTCGTTTACCGTTAAGGCAGACAATATACTGAGAATCAATTGACCAGTTTGTACCACCGTCTGTTGTGGTCAGGTAGTATCCATCGACCGCAACAGCAATTCCGTTTGAGGCATCGGCAAAGGAAACACTCCTTAAACTTACATTAGTGCCGCTGTTCTGAGTGTTCCAGTTAGTTCCATCATAATGGAGAATTGTTCCGTAGTCTCCAACTGCCCAGCCATTATTCACATCCACAAATGAGACACCGTGCAGAATGTTTGTATTGGAATCACCATCTTCGGCAGTCCAGGTCAAATTTGGGTTACTAATGGGAGGGGGTGAAACAGGGTCATCGCCACAGCCAGATATCGCAAAAAGAATAAGAATGGCTACAGTAAAAAGAATCAGTAACTTTACATTTTTCGTAGAAGCACTATTTTTCATAGAAACAAATTCTCCCGAATTTCATAATACAATTAATCAAAAAAATCAGCCCTCAATTTAACCCATAACCATATTAACTGTCAAGCGAATTAACCTTTAACTACAACTTATTTCAGTAGTTTGACTTAGCTTTTTGTACATAATTGAGGACGGTTTCACTACCGGAATTGTTCAATGAGGCGGGTAATTAATAATTGGAGAAATCTGTCCGGCCATCACCGTTTCTCCGGCAGAAGCAGTTAGCTTCTTTCTGAACTTTCCAAGCTCCCTGCCGGCAAAATCATCCTGAATATCTGTTATGAAAATTGAAGAGAGAATTTGATCTTTTGTAACCTGACAGATTACATTTTCACTCAGCAAGTAAGCAAAATCTGAGCTATATTCAGTTTCAAAAGATATTCTTATGGATGATTTGTCCTGGTTGGTTGTTATGAGAGGCTCTTTGATGTATTCCCTGAAATCTGTAAAACGGAGGTCTGTTTCTTTGAAAGTGATGGGGAATGAAAAATTCTCGTTAGTTTTCCACTGCCTTCGAGGGACATTTAGTTCAATAAATATCAGTTGGCCTCTTTTGTTAATATCGAACCGGACTTTTCTTGATTCCAGAAAAGAAAAATACCTGTTTCTAAAGGAAAACTGACCAAGCTGCACGAAGAGAACATCTTCTTCCAGCTGATAAAAACCCCGTCCGCTTCTTAAAGGAGTGGTCGGGGTGCAAGTTTGCACTTTGATTTTTTCAAGAGACATCTCTTTTACCTCAATCAGAACAATATCAGGACAAATCTTTCAGTCTTTCTTTGGCCTGTTTTGCCTCCAGAGTTTCCGGGAATTCATCAATAATTTTCTTATAGGCGTTTTTTGCGTCATCTTTCTTGCCGGTTTCCTGATATGACCGGCCCAGTTTATAGAGGGCACTGCTCAGTTTTGGGTTATTCTTGTAGCTGTTAAACAGTACCAAAAACTTGTCAATTGCTTCTGAAAATTTTTCAAGCGAGTAATAACACTCACCAATCCAGTAGTGAGCATCTCCGGCAGATTTATGGTCCGGGCATTTGGACAGGTATTCGTTTAATTTTTCGATAGCATCTCTGTATTCGCTTCGCCAGACCATTAAAAAGGCTTCGTCATAAGTGGAGTCGCAGTTAAAGGCAGGCAATGATTCAACTGAATTTTCGGATACAGCCGGTGAGTCTGCCGCATTCGAATCATCTTTCTGAGCACCGGGAGAGTTACTCAGCACTCTGAAAGTATTGCCGCCTTTGTCAATGCGGTCAAGTTTTTCAAGCAAGTCAGCGTAATTTTCAAGAAGGGAAGCTATCTGTTGATTGATTTCATCGAAAGTGAAAGAAATATCGGTCCGCATCTTTTTGTTCTCTTCCACATCAAGTGTCAAAAGGGAATCCATTCTACTGATCATCTCCTGAGTGGAGCTGTTTTGTAACTGAACATCTCTAATCTCAGCTTTGACTTCGTCAATATGTCTCTTTGTTACGCACCCAGACTGTAATGCTCCAAGGAGAAAAACCGCCGTGAACAAAACGGCGGTTCTTATAGATATTAATTTGCAGATCATTAAAATTTTTCTTATCTTACTAATATTCAATGTTATTCCGACATGATTCTAAATTCACAGCGACGGTTCTTTGACCAGGCATCTTCGTTGTTTCCGGTATCGACCGGACGCTCTTTACCGTAGCTAATAACCGATATGCGCTCCGGTGCTACTCCCAAAGAGATCAGATAGTCCATAGCGGCGTTGGAACGTTTTTCTCCAAGAGAAAGGTTATACTCAACCGTTCCACGCTCATCGCAGTGACCTTCAATTTTGACAATAACATCCGGGAACTCAGTTAAGAGCTTATAATTCTCATCAAGTGCGGTTCTGGCATCTGTTCTCAGATTGTGCTTATCCAAATCAAAATACAATGTTACCAGCTGTGACTCGTTCAAATCTATTTGAGTTGGAGGCTCGAGAGTGGTGTCTTCTGCAACCGCCGGCATTGTATCGGCAGGGCTGATTTCATCAACAACCGGGTCAGTTTTTGGGCAACCGTTCAAGAACAGGACCATAAACATTGAGACTGTAACAGCAAATCCAATTAATCTTAATCTATTCATTATTCTTTCCTCACTATATTTGATGTCATTATATATTTCTACAATTGATTCAATCTAATGGTTGATTATTTTAAGGTCAACAAATTTTCCTCTCAGTTAGCTAATTTAAGCGGTCCCCAAACTGGATTGGAACTGTTTCCGTTTATTGTCAATCTCCTCTGATTTCGGCCGGTAATATCCATGGTGAAGAGCTCTTTTGGGCCAAGGCGGTTTGATGAAAAGATGATATGTTTGCCATCGGGGGAGAAATGCGGGTTTTCATTCATTCCATAACTGGTCATAATCCGGTAATCTGTTCCCGAGGTGTCAATTGAGGCCAGGTCAAACCTCCCTGATTTTGTCCGGCTGACAAAAGTTATCCGGTCAGCTTTTTGTGACCAGATTGGGGAGTCATTATACCGGCCTTCATATGTCAGTCTTCTCAAGTCCGTTCCGTCTGATTTCATTATATAAATTTGCGGTTTGCCGCTCCGGTCTGATGAAAAAGCAATTGATAGGCCGTCCGGCGACCAGGTTGGCGAAGTATCAATTGACCGATGTCTGGTAAGTCTCCGGATTACCCTTCCTTTTTTATCAAGCAGATAAATTTCTGAGTTTCCGTCTTTGGTTAAAACACAGGCAATCTTTGAGCCATCGGGGGAGACAGCCGGAGCAGCGACAATCCCTTTAAAAACTCCCAGTCTTTTAATTTTATTTTTCTTAATCTCAATCTGATAAAGTTGGGGGTCACCGTCCATGAAACTGGTGAAATAAATATATTTGCCGTCCGGTGAAAAAGTGGGCATGCTGCCGATACCCAGGTCTTTGAGTCCGCTGCCATCCGCGTTGATGACATAGATGTGTGACGTCGTGGTTGAGCCGTTGTAGGTATCGAAGGCGATTTGTTTCCCATCCGGCGACCAGGCGGGCGAACCGTGGCTGCCCAAATCGCCGATCGGCTCCGTGAGTTGCCTGACTTCTTTCCCATCCGCACTCATCACGTAAAGGACGGGTTTCTCCATTTCACCAGGGATGAACATGAGTCGTTCCGCGCGAATACTCAGGTTCTTCCAAACGACGCTAGTCATTCCCGTCCCGTGCGTGACGGCGGAAAGTTGGATCCCGTTGGACTGGATCGCATCAGAGGTGACGGATTCCGCCGCAATCAGGCGAAACACCGGCGAATCGCCTTCAGCAAACAGGAAGTAGACCTTGTCCCCGCGCCGGGCGAGACGCAGTCGGCCGGCTGGGTCTCGGGCGGGTTTGATACGAGCTACAACGGCGGTCGTAGGGACGTCTTCGTGGTCAAGCTTAGCCCCGCCGGCGGTCACCTCTGGTCGACTTATCTGGGCGGAAGTGGGGACGATAGCGGGAGCGACATCGCCGTGGATGGCGCCGGCAACGCCCTGGTGACGGGAGGGACGAGTTCCCCC
>JACZYS010000153.1 GCA_022570975.1 Candidatus Zixiibacteriota bacterium
TCAACTTTTACTTCCAGAGAATACTGTTTGCCATCGGTAAAGTTATCAACATAAAATGATTTACCTACAATAAGCTCCTGCGTCCTAATATAGTACATCAGTGATAAAACATCCTGAACAAATGGCGGTACTTTGATAGTGTCATCCTTATAAAAGGCCAGGTTTTTCCTCTGGTCAAATTCATACTTCCGCTCTGCTCTATACTTTCCTTCCCTCAGTTTCTTCTGGAATCTCCAGCTAAAAATACCAATTGCGTCGATAATTGATTCAGCCGAATCTTCTACTTTATAAAACGATGAAAAGAAATTATTGGAATTGGCCGTAGTAATAATCTGAAAACAAGGGCGGTTCTCATAATCAATAAGAGACTTTACTTCCATGGTAGCGTATCCGGCATTGATAAATCCGTAATTGATATCAAAGGAGAGTTTTTCTTTCACACCAAAAGCAACGTTATCAACATATCGGTCAAAAAACTCCGTTGACGCCTCAATTGTAAGCGACTCCCCGGAAGCTGCCCGGGCAATACCAATTTCAACGGTTACAAAATAAAAAAGAGGCAGAAGCCCAACTCCCACAAAAATAAGGAATATAAAAGATGGAATCCTGCTTTTACTCAGCATAGCTTTTTGCTTCCATCAGTTTAATAATTTGATCCAGATTCACACCCAGGCATTCACCAATCTCAAGAAAAACTTCATTGTACTGGTCAAGAGGCATGCCTATCGGGTCCTCAACAGATTCGCCAAAACCGGTCATGTCCGGGAAACTTTTTAAGAGATATGTTTTTTCATCGGCTCCGGGGTTTATCCTTGAGACCTCATGGTAATGTTCAGTTGACATTGCAATAATCAAATCAGAGTTTTCTATTAGGTCTTCGGTAAGCGGTTGTGACATATGCTGGGAGATATCAATCTCCCATATTTTGACAGCTTCCTGAGCAAATTTTGTTGCCGGAAACCCCACCCCGGCTGCGATTCCTGAGGAGACAATTTCAAATTTCCCGGAATGATTTTTTTCAAGGAGTTTTCTCAGCGCGCCCTCGGCCATTGGTGAACGGCAGGTATTTCCGGTGCAGACAAACATTATTTTATATTTATTATCAATCAAGATTCTATAACTGCCTTTTCTATCTCAGCTGTTTTAATTTTGCCTTCTCTTATAATTATAACTTCATCTTTTGTACAATCTACAACCGTAGAAGTTTCTCCGGTTAGTAATCCCGAATCAATATAATAATCTATTCCTCTGCCAAAGGCATCATAAATCTCTTGAATTGAGGACAGTTCTTTCTCCCCGGAGATATTGGCTGAGGTGGCACTTAAGGGAATGCCTAATGAGCGGGTCAGTTTTTGAATTAATAATGAACTGCTCAAACGAATCCCCACTTTGCCATTTAAAATAATTCTCTTATCAACAGAAGATTTGTTTTCTAAAACCAAAGTAAGCGGTCCGGGTAGAAACTTTTTGGCCAGCAGCTCAGCTGTCCTTGTTTTCTTACCGGTTTCCCATAGCTGACTTAACGATGATACAAACAACGAAAGAGGCAGGTTCCTCTCTCTGTTTTTGATTGTATATAAATTGTCAATCACATCCGGTAAGTCTGCTCGACCCAGAATTCCATATCTTGTTTCGGTAGGTGCTACTATTAGCCCGCCGGAAAAAAGGTGCTCTTTAACATTCAAAAACAAAGAGTCTTCTTCAAGCAGTCTCTCCAACTTTATAACTGCAGAATCTTTATCTTTATTCAAGACTCTCATCATCATTGTCACTTGTTTCATGTTCAATATAGAAATCCTCCTCATAAGGAGAAGGCATCTCCTTCACATTGACAATCACCATTACCACCCAAGCATTCTTATAACCTGCAGCTTTGACTCTCTTTTCGTAATCTTCTGCTTTCTCTTTAACCTTGAAAGAGCCTACTCTAAGTTTAAAGTAGGGCACTTCATAATCAACAAAAACCGGCTGGTCAAAAATCTCCTCTGCAATTCGCAGCTCTTTTTTTATCTTCCCGTATTCTTTGGCCGTAAATATCTGGATACGATATGTCTGAGAGTTCTGAAAATCAACAGGTTCATCATAATCAGGGAGGGTGTAAGTTAAAGAATCTGACTCAGAAAGGGTGTCTTCTGTTACCGTAACCGAGCCAATAATTTCTCCACCTCTCGGATATTTCTGGGGGACAATCTCTTTATCCTGTGGAAATTCAAGCGGATCAAACCCCCGGTCTTTACCTTCTGATTTTACCTTTGTTTCTTCGCCATTTGCAGTTCCATACTGAGTGGCAGACTTTGGACATCCACTTAACATGAAAAGCATCATGACAGCTACAAAATTGTTAGAGATATTTTTTATATTTTTCATCTTCTTCAAGTTTGGTCAATAAATCTTTTATTCTATCCGCTTGTGTCTTATGCACCACTAATGTAATCTCTCCGGAGCGGACAACGACAATATCTGAGATTCCCAAACAGGCAATTATGCCATCCTCTTGATTGTAGGCGGTAGTTTCATAACTATCCAACAAAAGAGCATCCCCTATTATTACATTATTTTCCATATCTTTTTCTTTATATCTCTCAAGGGCCAACCATCCGCCAACATCATCCCAGATAAAGTCACCTTTTATGGTCAAGACATTGTCAGCATATTCCAGAAGGGCAAAATCCAATGAGATAGACTCTACTTCTTTATACAACAATTCTCTTGCACTGGCTTCATTTGCACTTCCAATCTCTTTACTGTATGCTGTCAGCAATTGATGCATTTCAGGCTGGTGCTTTTCAATCGCTGACAAAAGTGTTTTGGCTGACCAGATAAACATTCCACTGTTCCAGAGATACTTCCGGCTGTAATAATATTCTGAAGCGATTGCTGCTTTTGGTTTTTCTGTAAAGCCAGAAACCCTGTGAACAGAAAATCCACCGGCATCAGAAAAAAGCTCTCCCATTTTCACATAACCGTATCCGGTTTCAGGTCTGGTAGGGGTTATCCCAATAGTAATCAGGAAATCTTCTTCGGCGGCTATTTCTGAGCCGCGTTTTATAATACTAACCAGTTTTTCCGGCGGCTTTATAACGTGATCCGCAGACAGAACAACCATCACTGCTTCCGGATCGTCCTTGACAAGGTGAATTGCAGCCAGCCCAATAGCAATGCAAGTATTCCTCCCTTCCGGCTCGGTAAGGATATTAGATTTATCCAAAGAGGGAATATTTTCAATAATGATTTCTTGCATTGACTGGTTGGTCACAATCCTGACATTTTCATTGGGAATAAATGATGAAACCCGGTCAATAGTCTCTTCCAGCATCATTTTATCAGAAATTAGCTTCAGGAACTGTTTTGGCCGCCCAATTCTGGAAAGAGGCCAGAACCGCTCTCCTTTTCCACCTGCCATAATTACATTATAAATCAAGTCAAAAAACCTTTCACAATTCGTCTAATTTACTGATAATAATAGAGTTAAATTCAATAGTCAAGCCCCGTATCATCCCTGTCATCTACTGACAGGAGTATAAGTTGTTGTCCATCACAATGATAATAGTATCTCAGAGACAGTAAAAGCTATCTTCGAAGGGAAACCGATATAAATCATTAAGTTGTTGTATCAGCTTAATTTATCACTTATATACCAATATATGTGAACTAAAAGATTATTTGCTTGTTTAATAAATAATCTTTACAAAGTTGTAAAGTTTTAGTATGTTCTAATTAGTTATGAACTTTGTGAATAAAGGCACGACCAAATGAAAATTACAGCCTTAGAAGAATACGGACTCCGTTGTCTGGTTGCAATTGCCAAATCAGGCGAGCAGGGACAATTATCTATTTCTGAAATTGCGGAGATGGAAGGGCTTTCTATCCCCTACACCTCAAAGTTGCTGTCAATTCTTGGTAAAGCAAAACTTTTAGATGCTGTCAGGGGCAGGAGCGGTGGATTCTCTTTGGCCAGACCGGCAGAAAATATTAACCTCATGGAAATAACCATGGCCTTAGCGGGACCATTGATGGATAGTAACCACTGCGAAAAATACACCGGGTTGCTTGACGAATGCGTGCATTTGGACAACTGCTCGGTATATAATGTATATAGCGGCCTGGCTGGATATGTCACCGAATATTTGCAAAGTACTACTTTAGCAGATATGATTGATGAGAGCATTACAGGTAGATTACAAAGGATGAAAATATAATAATCAGATTTTAAATCCCCAACGAGAAGAAAACATTTAAACTTTTAAAGGACTTATAAATAATGTCAAGTAATTCTCCTCTTTTTAATTTTGAAAATATCCACGTTACCGTGGAAGGAAAAGAAGTCGTCAACGGCGTCTCACTCAAGATGAACCCCGGCGAAATCCACGCTATCATGGGTCCCAACGGCTCTGGAAAGTCATCACTTTCAAATGCACTCATGGGTCATCCCAGCTATACAATCTCCGAAGGCACAGCCTTGTTAAACAATAAGAATCTGCTGGAAATGGATTCAGATGAACGGTCACGCGAGGGACTATTCCTTGCCTTTCAATATCCACTGGCCATACCGGGAGTAACAGTAGCTAATTTTATGCGCACTGCTTTAAAGGCACACCGCTGAAAAGATGCCGACATGTCTGATTTTAGAAAACTTTTCAAAAAAGAGATGAATGATCTCGGTGTTGACCAATCTTTTGCTTCGCGCTACTTAAATGACGGATTCTCCGGCGGAGAAAAAAAGCGAATAGAAATTCTACAGATGTCAATGCTCAAACCAAAAGTTGCTCTCCTGGATGAAACTGATTCCGGCTTGGATATTGATGCTTTAAAAATTGTTGCCGAAGGAATAAATCGTTTCCATAATAGTGAAAATACTATTTTACTTGTTACTCACTATCAGAGACTCCTGAATTTTGTGAAACCAGATTTTGTTCATGTCATGTATGACGGAAAATTTGTCAAGTCCGGCGGACCGGAACTTGCCCTGAAACTTGAAGATCAAGGCTATGACTGGGTCGCCCCGGAAAAAGCCCAAACCACGGAGGTATTATAAATGTCTGAAGCTTTAAAAAAACAAAACGAAGCCTTATCTCGGTTAAACGAGGATTATGCAACTAAGTACGGATTTCACGATCCTGTTGATTATTTTCATAAAGGGGCCAAAGGTATAAACCATGAAGTAGTGGAAATGATTTCAAAAATGAAAAAAGAGCCAAAATGGATGACAGAAAAACGACATGAGGCTCTGGATATCTTTTTCTCCAAACCAACTCCAAAATGGGGAGACACTAAACTTCTTAACGAAATTGATTTCGATAACATTTACTACTACATGAAACCGATTGATTCTCAAAAAGACAACTGGGATGATGTTCCTGATTATATCAAAAACACATTTGATAAATTAGGCATCCCGGAAGCAGAGAAAAAATTCCTTGGAGGTGTATCTGCTCAGTATGAATCAGAAGTAGTTTACCACTCTCTGCGGGAAGATTTACAAGCAAAGGGAATTATCTTTTTAGATATGGACTCCGGATTAAGAGAGCATGAAGAGTTAGTACACAAATATTTCGGCTCGGTTATTCCATCCTCAGACAACAAATATGCCGCTTTAAACACAGCCGTTTGGTCTGGCGGTACTTTTATTTATGTGCCCGAAGGAGTTGAAGTGGATGCTCCGCTTCAGGCTTATTTTAGAATCAACGCTGAAAATATGGGACAATTTGAAAGAACTCTGATCATTACCGCCAAAGGTTCCAGAGTGCATTACATTGAAGGCTGCACCGCGCCGGTATATTCAACCGAATCCCTGCACTGTGCGGTAGTAGAAATCAGAGCCGAAGAAAACTCTTATATGAGCGATTGATTGAGTCAACTCACTGGTCCTAACATTTGACAAAATAACAGCGCCTCGGCATCTTTCTGGTTGACATTCAATGACTCTACTTTTGGCCATTCGATCGCAAGTGCCGGGTCGTCCCACCGAATCGCGGCCTCGCATTCCCTAGCGTAATAATCAGTCGTCTTATAGTGGAAATGAGTATTGTCTTCTAGCGCTACGAAACCATGCGCAAAGCCTTCTGTGTCCGTCTTCAAACAAATGGGACAGATGTTCGGTCTAGCTAAGCAAGTTTTTTGCTCATCATTTTCATATTACGCGGCGTGTCGT
>JACZYS010000005.1:0-5146 GCA_022570975.1 Candidatus Zixiibacteriota bacterium
GCGAGGCTTATTTGGTTACGTTATGAGTATAAACGGCCGTATCCTCCGAGGGAGCCATTTTGCTCGCAAATTGGGGCTCTAATGCGACCTGATATTCTATTATATGAAATGAAAATGTTTCTGTCGAATCGACACTACCGGCATCGTCTTTGGCAAATATATAGTAATCAATATCAGTACCGGGAGACTGAGGTGGTATATATGCTTCAAAATCTTCAGGGACAATTGAAGGAGTCATTGTTTCCACATTCCAACCCAGGCCGGCATTATAATAAAGAAGCAACGAATCGGTCACAAGGGTAGTGTCTGAAATTATTTCCGCAGAAATTATATAACTGTTTAATGAATCATTGGTGTCTCCCGGAGGATCATGAACAATTTTGACTCCGCAGTTATAGTCAAGCACAATCAAGGCAGAGTTAAACAAGTTCAGTCTTCCGTTACTGACCGTTTTTCCGTTTAACGAAGAATTAAAATCGGTGCCATCCAAAATAGCCTGCTTAATAAACAGGGCAATAGAGTCCGGGTTTAGTTTGTACTCAGCAATAAGCCCAAAGCAGGCGGTACTGTAAAGAAATGCAACCGCTCCGGCAACATGTGGAGTTGCCATTGATGTACCTGAAAGTGTGCCGTAATTATTCCCGGGCGTGGTTGAAATTATTGAACTGCCCGGGGCACCTAAATCTATTGTAATGTCACCATAGGCGGCGCCATTGTTTTTTAAGTCAAAACGGGTTGTGTTGGTAACTGAAATAAGATAGTCAGAGCCACAGGCGGTTGGCACATCACCTTCGACATCAATATCGATATTAATGTTTGCGGTTGCGGCCGCGCTTATAATTCCTTCGGCCCCCATGGCATCATACATGGCACACCAGACGGGAAAATCCAGCGGATCACCATAATCTACCCCGAATGAGGAATTAGTTGAAACAACAAGAGCACCTTCTACCCCGTCTGTTTCATTGTAGCTGGCTCTTATTTCCAGAACATAACCGTATGCAGCCACTACCACAGCCTCGTTGCCAGATGACCCGGCAACCGGAAGGATTTTTGCACCCCAGTTTACACCGCTGATACCTACGCCGTTATTACCGGTAGCACCGGCGATACCGGCAACATGGGTTCCATGCAAGTCGCCTGGAATATTGCCGCTGTTACTGTAGGCGTTCCAGCCATTGTAGTCATCAATATATCCGTTGTTGTCATCATCAATGCCGTTGGACGGAATCTCATCCTCATTTTTCAAATACAAAATATCTTCATGGTTTAAATCGAATCCGCCGTCAATAATGGCTATTACAATCTGCTCGCCGGTGGTAGTGAAGTCTCCGGCGGCAATGTCCCATGCCTCTGGAGCATCAATATCAGCATCAGCGGTACCTCCGGACTGTCCAGTATTGTGAAGTCCCCATTGAGTTCCAAAGGCCGGATCATTGGGGATTGTTTCTCTGAGTGAAACTTTATGGTTAAATTGGGCTAATGAAATCTCTGAGTGAAATTTAACAGCCTCCAATAAGACTGCGTTTTCATTCTTGGTCATATTTCCCGGTTCAAATTCAAACAACCAGATATTTAATCGCTCAGAAAGTAGTCTGACCGGTTTGAGATTTCTGTCTTTAAAATCCTCAGTTAATTTCTCAATATTTGCGTCTTCAAATAATTGAATTATAAGTTCACCCGGTTCAAATTCTGACTTATCCAGATTTGCTGCAAACAGCCCCTCAGAGGTCACATTAAACAGCAAAAGTGTAATGAAAATGACGACCGATAATATTGAATTCAAGCAACTTGTACCAGCCATGAATAAGTACTGTCTCAAAATAACATTTACTCCTGTCAAAAAAATATAATCTAATAGTACGGCGGTATTTAGGCACTTATTTGAAGTAGCTAATTTACTATATTATTAAATATAAATTGAATTCTGTTTTTGTCAACAATGAAAGAGATAGACAGCTTTCCGAGCCGTCAAGAAAGGCCGTAAATTGCTATCGAACAACGAGATACGGCGTGACGCAGATTTGTCTACAACTCCATTCTGGAGTAATATGATTTCAGCTCTTTTATAACTTTCGGAGACAATAGTAAAGCCCCTATTAATGTTGGAAAAGCCATCAGGGCAAAGAGTGTATCGAGCATATTGATAATAGTAGTTGGTTCTGACCAAGCCGCAAATGGTAATGAGAGCAAATACACAAATATATAAAGACTTCCGATTTTTAGCCCAAAGAGATACTTGGCGCATTTGATACTGTAATATGAATAAGAGATCATCGTACTTACGGAAAATAGGACGATAGCTAGAGTCAAAATATATCTTCCCGTCATTCCCATAGCTTCGGTAAAAGCGTTTACAGTTAAAAGTATAGCCCCCGAATCATCAAGCTCTCCTGTTAAGAGTCCGCTACTTAGAATAACTAAAGCTGTCAAAGTGCAGACGATATGAGTGTCCAGAAATGGTCCCATCATAGCGATCAATCCTTCTCGGATCGGCTCTTTTGTCTTGGCTGCTCCGTGGGCCATGGGAGCTGTGCCTATTCCGGCTTCGTTTGAATAAGCAGCTCGTTTGACACCCGTAATCATAACTTTTGAAAAAGCAATTCCGGCTGCTCCGCCGATAATTGATTCTCCACCAAAAGCGTTGGTGAAGATGGAAAGAAATATTGATGGAATGATATCGAAATTGGAAAAAATAACTATAAGTGATGAGATAACATAGAGCACAAACATAGCCGGAACTACTTTTGAACTTACTTTTCCTACTCTGACGATTCCTCCAAGGATTACTGCGCCAACTAAGACCATGCAGATAACTCCGATAAGTACCTTGTCAATGCCGTAATCTGCATGAATTAATACAGCCAATTGATTTACTTGAAATAATGACAGACAGCCTACCATTCCACAAGCGGCAAACATGACCGCCAGTGGTTTGAATTTTTTGCCAAGTCCAACTTCCAGATAATACATGGGACCGCCCTGGTCAATTCCCATTTCATCTTTTTTCCTGTACATGGTAGCCAGGGTGCAGGTGAAAAATTTTGTAGCCATGCCTACAAATCCGGCAACCCACATCCAGAAAATAGCCCCGGCACCGCCCAGAGAAATTGCAATCGCAACTCCGGCAATATTCCCCATTCCAATTGTGGCCGAGAGTGCCGATGACAAGGCCTGAAAATGAGTAATCTCGCCCGGGTCATCGGGGTCATCAAATTTTCCTCTTAATATTTCTATGGCGTGCCCTAAAGCCCGAAAGGGAATAAACCTGCTGGCGACAGTAAAATATATCCCTGAACCGATCAAAAGTATTACAAGCGGCAACCCCCAGGCATAATCAACGGCTTTAGCCCAAAAAATATCCAGTGAATTTGTGAATGATTCCAATGCTGCTCCTGTATTAAAATTCTGTTTTGAAGCGATACCGAGTTTTCATCGGTATAGAATAGCTGTTAGGCTAATAAGTTGGCAAGGATTATATCTTTTTTTTATTTAAAGTTAAAATTCTGTAACGGATATAAATAATTTAATTGTTGACAAATTTATTAAGATTTATTTCATTGGAAAACAGATGAAACGTTAATAAACAAAAAAAGATACTTTAGAGTAGGAGTAGTTCCCTATTAAGTATCAACTACAATCTACTGTCCGGAAGGAGCAGAGGTATTTTTATGAACAAAATCAGAACAAATATGCGGATATCATCACCTCTGCCGGTAAATGGCATCAGCGGGAGTAATCGGTTTATTGTGTAAACTTCTCATTAGAAAAAGATTTCTAAGACCCGCTGACTGAGAAGTAAGCGGGTTTTTTTGTATCCATGAGATGGGATGCCCGGAAAACGAGCAATTTATTATGAATTTAAGGAATTGACAATAATGACCAGCGATTTTTACGAAGATGAAAAAATAACTACAGAAGAAAATAAAATAGGCAACAGAACTGCTTTTAAGAGGCTTCTTCCGTTTTTAAAAGATTATAAAACTGAGCTGATAGCTTCTCTGATAATGTTGGGTGTTGTAACTCTCTTTTCAATTTTGTGGCCAATAATTCTTCAGCAGGCTATGGACGGTCCGCTAAAAGAAAAAGATTATGACGGAATAATCATGGCAGCATTAATGATTGCCGGCATTCAAATACTTTCAATTATTTTGCAGTACTTGATGCGGATAAAACTTGAGATTATCGGTCAGGATGTAATGCTGAAATTGAAGCAGAGCTTGTTTGATCATATTCTTTCATTGGATATTTCATTTTTTGATGAAAACCCGGTCGGCCGACTGATGTCAAGAGTAGAATCAGATGCGGAATCAATCCGGCTCCTTTTTACCAATACGGTGGTGCTTGTTGTTGCTGATTTCCTTTTGCTTTTTGGGATTTATGTGGTTCTCTTTTATTACAACTGGAGAATGGCTGCCGTTTTGTTTGTTTCTATTCCATTGGTCGCTGTCCTAGTTTGGATTTTCCACCGGCTTACTACCGAGCGGTTTTTTGAAGTCAGAAAAAGAATTGCCGAAGTAACCGCCACCCTTACCGAATACCTGCATGGAATGTCAATTATTCAGATTTTTCATAGGGGGAAATATGCTCAGCAACAGGTCAACGAGGCCAACAGAAAGAAATTTGTAGATGATTCTTTTGTAAATATCTCGGTGGTGATATTTTTTAATACCGTCTTCTTTTTTGAATATATCAAAATTGGCATGGTGTTAATTTTGGGAGATGCTTTTGGACTGAGTTTTGGAACCATAGTCATGTTTTTGCTTTTTATCTGGCGTTCCTTTGACCCAATTTTCAGAGTTTCTGAACAGCTTTCTAATTTTCAAAAAGCCGGTGCGGGAGCAAAAAGAATTTTTGCCCTGCTGGCAAAAAGACCGATGATAACCGATGCAAATGCAACCCAGGATTGGGAAAGTTTTGATAAGTCTATAAAATTTGAAAAGGTATGGTTCTCTTATTCAAACGATGACAACTATGTTTTAAAGGATGTCTCTTTTGAGATTCAAAAAGGGAAAAGAGTTGCCCTTGTGGGTGTGACCGGAGGCGGTAAATCTACGGTTATTTCTCTTTTACTTCGTCTTTATGATCCCCAAAAAGGGAGAATAACCGTTGACGGAATTGATATAAGAGATATTAAGCGAGCCCA
>JACZYS010000005.1:5156-26546 GCA_022570975.1 Candidatus Zixiibacteriota bacterium
CCATCTAAGAAAGAAATTCTCACTTGTGCTTCAGGACATAATCCTCTTTCCGGGGGATGTGAACTTTAATATCGGTCTTGGTAAAAAGAATATCAGCGATAAAAAAATAGTTGATGCCTCGCGGGTGGTTGATGCCGATAGATTTATCTCTAAACTTCCCGAAAAATATGAAACAACGGTCTCAGAAAAAGGGGCAAATTTTAGCCGGGGTGAAAGACAGCTGCTCTCATTTGCCAGAGCACTTGCAAAAGACCCGGACATTCTGATTTTGGATGAAGCAACAAGCTCGGTTGATCCGGAAACAGAAAGAACAATTCAGTCCTCGCTGAAGATTCTGACCAATTACAGGACCTCGCTTATTATCGCTCACCGCCTGTCAACTATTTTGGATGTCGATGAAATACTGGTTTTGAAACGAGGAGAAATTATTGAAAGGGGCTCACATACGGAATTGATTTTGCAGGACGGATACTACTCGCATCTTTTCCACCTGCAGTTCAAACACCAGAATGGAGCCAGAACATATGTTAAGTAAAATAAAATGGTTCGCAAAATATTATCGTAATTACCCATACGTTCTGGCCGTTCTGATTCTTGTAACTCCGTTTCAGGCCCTTCTTCAGGCAACAATCCCACGGATGTTTGGGTTTGCGGTAGATTTTCTTCAGACCGGAGAAATCTCAGACCACTTCCTGGCCAGATTTTTCGCCGAGACAGGAGCGGGTCTTGGACTTTCGCCGGTTGCAAGTTTTGGCTGGGGCTTTATCCTGGTTGGTTTTGTTGCAACAGTTGCTTACGCATATATGCAGACACACCGGGCCTGGATGAATCTAAAACTGGAATGGCTTTTCCGGCAGGATGCTTTTGCAAATTCGACCACCAAAGGACCTGATTTCTTTTTGAAATTCAGAATTGGTGATCTGGTTACAAGGATGACTGATGACGTTGCCGAAAAACTGTCATGGTTTGCCTGCTCCGGTATTTTCCGGTTTTATGAAGCCTTGTTAAATGTCATTTTTATTATCATCATGATGTATTCAATTGACCCGGTTCTGACTCTCTGGACGGCCGGCCCTTTGCCGCTTTTGATACTTGTATATTATATTTTTTCATCCTCTCTGGATAAAAGATATGACCATTTGCAAAGCCGAATATCCAGATTCAATGATGTAGTTGAAGCCGCCTTTTCCGGTATCAGAGTGATACTTGCTTATGTGCTTGAAACAGCACAGAAGAAAAAATTTAACGATGCCGCACAGGACAGACGGCAGGCGGAAATTGATGCTGTCAAATTGACAACCGCTGTTGATTCGCTATGGATGTATCTCTGGCAGTTCAGTATTGTTATCGTGCTTATTGCCGGTGGATATCAGGTTATTAACGCCGGGCTCTCTTTGGGAAGCATGTCGGTGTTTATTTATTATGTCGTCTGGCTGGTTTTCCCCATGTTTGATATCGGTCAGTTTTTGGTTAAAGGAAGACAGTCGGCCGTTTCCATTAACAGGCTGCTGGAGCTGGAGGAAATGCCTGACCTGGTAACCGAAAACGGCAGTCTTCCGATTGACAGCAATGGCAGCGGAGAACTTGTGGTAGAAAAGGTAAGTCTTGAATTTGCCGGGGCTGAAAAAAATATCCTGACTGATATTTCACTAATTGTCAAACAGGGAGAGACGGTTGCTTTTGTGGGAAAAGTTGGGTCCGGTAAAAGCTGGCTGGTGAATATGATCCCAAGACTTGTTGACCCCACCGGAGGCAAAATAAAACTGGGCGGTCATGACTTGCAAAAATTCAGTTTGGAAGATTTGCGGAAATATATTGGTTATGTTCCCCAAGAGCCGGTTTTGTTCAGTGACTCGGTTAAGAATAATATCCTTTTCGGAAGAGAGGATATTGACGATGGCACTTTAAACTGGGCAATTGAACTGGCTCAGTTGAAAGAAGAGATTGAACTCTTCCCTAAAGGGATTGAAACAACAATCGGCAACCGGGGAATATCGATTTCCGGTGGACAGAAACAAAGACTTGCTCTGGCAAGAGCCCTGGTTGGAAAACCAAAACTCTTAATTTTGGATGACTGCACCTCGGCTCTGGATTCTAAGACAGAGTCTGCACTGTGGGATGGCCTTCATAAAGTTCTGCCGGATATAACAGCCATAATTATTACTCATCGCCCGGATACTTTAGAAAAAGTTGACCGGATATATGTCCTTGAAGATGGCAAAATAATTGAGTCCGGTAAACATAGTGAGCTTATGTTAAAAGAAACGGTATACGCCAGCATTTATAAACGATATCAGCTTGAAGAAGAAGTGAACCAGTAACGGTTTGCCTCTTTTGATTTACGGTTTATGGCCCCGATCTCTTTTTTCGCCTTTCGCCACGCTTTCTTTGCATCTCTTTTTGCTTTCGGGACATAGTCTTTTTTCTTTGAGTCAGTCTTTTTTGCTGCTTTTCGTTTAGCAGTGGTAAAAGTTCATAGTACAGAGAGTCAATGAGACTTTCCATCTCAAGGCGATGACCTTGATTAATAGAATCAAATCTTTCAGTATAAGAATCTAACAACACCCCGACCGTGTCACCTTGCTGTTCGGTTGGTCTTATTATTCTCATGAGTGATTTATGAAATCTTGCCGACAGCGGCTTGTCATCTATAAATTTCATCCTCCCGTGCATAATCAGCCGGCTTCCCATAAAACCGACAATGATTCCTATTAAGAGAGTTGAAATTATGATTACAGCTGTTTTAACTTTAATATCCATATAATTATTCCATATCAAAGATTATTGACTCATCCAGGATGCCCTCTACCGAATCTTCTTCGACTGCAATGGCGGCATAGAATGATATTTCATCACTGGATTTAAGATTATAAGTTACACAGATAAGAACAAATATAGCCGCTATGGCTGCAATTCTCCTGAAATACAGGGTCAGTGAATCAATTTGGATAATATTCGTTTCTCTTTTTTCTGTTGAAATGATTTGCTCCACAACCCTCTCAGCAAAACCATTTTGAAAAGAGTCTCTCTTGTTTTTCCTGAGTCCGGCCTGCATCTCTTTTACGCCCTTGACTTCCTCAGACAGCTCTGGGTTCTTGGCCAGCAATGAATCAAGTTTCGCCTGTTCATCTTCTGTCAGGCTTTCATAGTTCAGTTTATAAATTAAATGTTTTAACTCTTTATCCATAATCTATCTGTTTATTTGCGGTGCTATTATTTCCTTTAATTTTATCTGCCCTCTGGCTAATCTGGAACTGACTGTACCTACCGGTACATTCAATATTTCTGCTGTTTCTGTGGTTGAATAACCTTCCATAATCCTCAAAACTAAAACCGCCTTATATTCTGGTTTTATTCTGCTCAGTCCCCAATTTATTAAATCTTTATTTTCAAAATCTTTGACACTGTCTTCTTTTGACTGAAAATCAGTCCGGCCGCCTTCTTTTGGCTCATCAAATATTTGATACCATCTTTTTCTTTTTTTCAGCTCGTTCAAAGAGAGATTTATTGCAATTCTAATGACATAACTGCTGATGAGGCTTTCTCCCCGGAATGATTTTAGTGACTTATAGAACCTTATAAAAGTCTCCTGTCCAACATCTTCTGCTTCCGGACAGCGCCCGAGCATGGCATAGACAGTTGAAGCCACTCGTGCCTCAAATCTCCTGACCAATTGCTTAAAAGCAGCCACATCGCCACTTTTGGAAGATTCCAGCAGTTCTTCATCAGTAGATCTAATTTTTTGATTTGCATTTTGCAACAGATCAATCATTTACTTCTGTTTCTGGTTCTTATCCTGAATAACTCTTTGCTTTCAAGATAAGCTATCTCGATAATTAGACAATCTGAAAAAGGATATTATTTCAATAAAATCCGGCCATTCATTCAATTTGTTATACCAAATTGAAACAGATTGGCTTGTTTGTATGTCTAAACTTAAAATAGTTGAAATTTCAAATTAGGATTGGATAATACGATGGATTGTAAATTCACCCGGACGGCTGTAATAACCTTGATAATTCTGTTCGGTCAATTTGAAATTAAGGCAGTTGATTTGGAGAGTTCAAGAATTAGTGAAAAAATCACAGTCGATGGCAAAATCGATGAATGGCTTAAGCTGCCTTCACAATTTTTTGAAGATGAGAAAATGTCATTTGCCATATCTAACGACAATGAAAATTTATATTTTCTATTCAAAACCAGAGAGAAGAAAGTTGCACAACAGATTAAAGTCACCGGGGTTTCTTTCTATATTGATATAAAAGGAAAGAAAAAGAAAGATTTTTATATAAAATTTCAGGGAGGACCCAAATTTGAAGAGAGAACAAAAAAGAAAGGTGCTGATGACCGGGATAGATTTAGATGCTTTATCAAAGATAGAATCCTGGAGAAAGATATACCTCTTGATGGTTCTCAGGGTCCTTCGGCAGCATTCGATACATCTTATGGGTTTTATGCATATGAATTTTCTGTCCCATTAAGGAAAAGCGAAGTAAGAAATTATGGATTAGGTTTAACTGATCAGAAGAAAATTTCAATTGGAATAGTTTGGGGTGAATTTGATAAGAGCAAAAAACGAAGAGGCGCAGGCTTTGGCGGTGGGGGACATGGGAGTCAAGGTGGTGGTCAAATGGGTGGTGGTAGAGGCGGTGGAGGAGGTCAACGGGGATTTGGCCCAAGAGGGGACAGGAAAAAAGGAGATTTCAAAAAACAGGAAATATGGTTAACTATAATTCTTCCCGAGAAAAATATTGAAGAATAGGCAACCATACAAGAAAGCCCGCTATATTATTAACAACGAACTTTCTATTATTAAAAAAATAAGCTTTGCTTATTTCAGCAAGAGCATTTTCTTTTTATCCACAACCAGTCCATCGGCAACAAGTCGGTAAAGATAAACACCGGATGGGCTTTTTGAAGCATCCCAGTCAACTTCCATATAACCAGAGTTAACAGTCTTATTAACCAGCGAGATAACTTTCTGACCATTGATATTATAAATTTCCAATGAGACATAGGCTGCATTTGGAACTTTGAATCCAATAATAGTAGAGGGGTTAAATGGGTTGGGATAATTCTGCAGCAGTGCAAATTCATCCGGCAAAACAGATTCCTCTCTCGGGTTTCCACTCTTAAAGACCGGACCACTTTCACAAGCCTTGGTGACGTGGTTGGCTCCAGAGTTATAGGTGTTGCTGGCGTGAGTTACGTTTGTAACCTCGTAACACCATTCACCAACTGGGTTCCTTGTTTTACGAGTAGTAATCTTGCCAGTCTTGCCGTCGGATCCAGTTGCAAAAGTTCCTGTTCCACCTGTTGTTCCGGTGGCAGTTACAGATACCGATGCATTGGCAACCGGCTGTTCATTCTGGTCATAAATTGTAATTACTCCGGCACCATTCCAATTTGGTCCTCTACTTTCACGAGTTACAACGATGTCATGAACGTGCATGACGTTTACAGTCGGCTGGGTAACAGTAACGTAGTCAACTTTCATTACTACATCTGAGCCATAAGCATTGGTAGCTGTCATTGATACTGAATAAACACCGGCCGATGTATAAGTATAGTCCGGATTTTGAGCGATAGAAGTTCCACCATCGCCAAATGTCCAGCTCCAGCTTGTTGGTGAGTTTGTAGACAGGTCAGAGAAGCTGGCGATTAAAGGAGCATCACCTGATGTTGGTGAGCCTGAGAAATCAGCAATCGGTGGATCTGTGTTTGGAGCAGAAACTATGATATATCCGGTCTTGGTAATAGCATCTGAACCTTGAGCGTTACTTACAGACAAACTAACAGAATAGGTTCCGGCAGTTGTATAAGAATAATTTGGATTTTGGGCAGTGGAAATTCCACCATCACCAAATATCCAGCTCCAGCTTGTTGGAGAACCGGAAGATAAATCTGTGAAATTGACAGCTAACGGTGCAACTCCTGAAGTTGGTGAAGCCGAGAAATTTGCTGTTGGAGTTTGAGGACCAATAGCATCAAGTGCGTTCCTGGCATTAACAATACCAGCACCGACATCTTTGGTTGGATTATAAGGAGATGATGTGGAAACCATCAAATTCCATTTATCTGTCGCTGACAGGGATGAATCTGCCGATTCAAGCAGGGCAGCAACACCAACAACGTGAGGAGCGGACATGGAAGTTCCACTTAATACTGCAATATAATCTCCGGCAGGGTCCGGATTATGGAAATAAGTACTTAAGATTTCTACACCCGGAGCGGCTATATCAACCCATGAGCCATAGGTCGAGAAACTTGCCGGATTGCCACTTTTGTCTGTAGCGCCAACATCCATACAGTCGTTTCTTGATCCCAGATAACTCTGGGAAGTATTATTCGCATTACCGGCAGCTACAATAATCATTACATCCTGTGCGAGCAGAAAATTTACCGCGGCTCCAAGTCCGCCGCTATTGGAATTGCCAAATGAGCAGTTAACCGCGGCAACATTTACTCCGCTGGCTTTCAAGTTACCCATGTAGTACATTGCCTCGGCAACAGCAGACATAATAACAAATCCGTAACCGTCAACACCTCGATATTTGCCGTTAAATCCAACACGGCAAGGAACCAATTTGACACCGTTGGCAGTTCCTGTTGGTGTGCCATCAGCAAAACCACCGGCAACACCGGCAACTCTGTTTCCATTATTGGTAATTGCGGCAATAGTTCCGGCAACATGTGTGCCATGACCGTTCCAGTCGGAAGGATCATTATCTATACCGCTGCAGTCAGCATCTGTGCAGCTAACACCAGCATAAATAGAACCGGAGGCAACAAAATCATATCCGATAACATCGTCAACATAACCGTTGCCATCATTATCAATACCATCACCCGGAATTTCTCCTCCGTTGATAAAAATATTCCCGTTGGTGGAATTGTCGTTTGGCCCCGGAGGGTTGCTTCCGCCTAAATCGGAGTGAAGATATTTTACACCTGAATCCAAGACACCGACTACAACCGTAGCATCACCGGTAGTTGTATTCCAGGCAGTGTTTGCAGCAACACCATAAGTGTCCCAATAATGCCATTGATTAAACTGAAAATTTGGGTTATTTAAGTCACGATAATATGTATCGTTTGCTTCCAGACTGACGAAATGAATTCCGATTTTTTCAACTTTGGCTACCATCGGGTTATTTTCAAAAGCTCTTATAGCTACGTCAATATCACCATATCCTATTTGGACTTTATAATATCTTGAGAGTGCCTGACCCTCTACACTTATTTTCTTATCTGATCCATTAAATTGAGGTTTTAGACTGATCACATCAAATCTCTTTGCCAATCCATCAAATCCTTGTTTGTCAAGAAGTGCAATTGGAGCTCTTGAATCTTTAACATGGTCAACTTTGATTTCGTCTTTCAATACGATGATAAATTCATTGTCAGCATATCCTACAAGCGATGGCATATCATTGATGAATTTTTGTGGGTCAACATCTGCAATTTTGTCAGCTTGAGTATTAATGGCAAACAGAAATGTTAAAACCAACATGGCGATTAAAAACCTCTTCATAAAACCTCATAAGGCAATTATTTACTTTGGTATATTTTAACTATTCGGCAAGAAAACTGCATTTTTGAGTCCCCCTGAATCTTTTCGAATAATACGCTGTTTACTACATAAATAAAGATAAATAAAATTCAATTTTTGTCAAATAATATTATCCTTTTTGATTGGGATATTCATTTTGATAATTGCCAAAATCGGTTATATTTTTTCAGTGAAAGTGGTAAATTGATTTAATATGGAGATTTCTGGCATATACAAAGAAAATTGTATAAAAATTGAACAGCAAATTTCTTGGGGAAAAACATTACCTTCAGGAAAATGTTTGAGCAGTCCCACATTTTTGAGCGGGAAAATGTGCGAATTACAGAATAAGTGAAGGCAAAATGGAAAATAGTAATTTGAAACATCTTGCTATAATCGTTCCGGCTATTGGCATCTACCTTTATCTGGCCAACTCCTTGGTATTCACTCAGGATGACGCATATATCTCTTATCGTTATGTTGCCAATTTTTTAAACGGCGATGGTCTTGTTTACAACATTGGTGAACAGGTGGAAGGATTCACCAATTTTGGCTGGGTGATATACATGATTCTCTGCGGAATGCTGGGTCTTGATTATATACTCATTTCAAAACTTACCGGACTTTTATTCGGCGGTGGCATAATAGTTTTAACTTATATCATCTCCAGAGAAGTTTTGGATAAGAACAAAAAGTGGATGGCCGCTCTGCCCCTTTATCTGGTTGCATTTAATCAATCACTCGCCTACTGGTCACCGGCCGGGCTTGAAACGGCGGCATTTGCTTTTTTTGTGATGCTCTCGGTTTACTTATTTTTGAGTAACAGCAGATGGCTCTTTGTCGGGATACTGTTTGCAATTTTATTGAGACCGGACGGCGTGGTAGTTGCAGGGGGACTAATACTGTGTGAATTGTTCAATAATAAAAAACTTCCATTGTATACAATGAAAGCATCAGCAATCGCAGCTATTTTCCTACTACCACTATTAGTTTTCAAACTAATGTACTATGGCTCAATTTTCCCCAACACTTTCTACGCCAAAACCGGGTTCAACATCAGCCAGCTTGGCAACGGGCTTGAATATACCTGGCGATTTTTGTCACATTATGGTTTTTATGGCGCCGGATTGGTTATATCACTTTTCTACTTTCCAAAACTAAAGGGGCAAGCCAAAACTGTTTTGATTTTTGTAATTTTGTTTACCTCATATATAATTCTTGTGGGCGGTGATGTATTAAAAGTACACAGGTTTCACTTACCGCTCATTGGACTTTATGCAATTTTGGCGATGACCGCATTATTTCATATGATTTCAATGCTGCCCCATAAGATGAAGAGCTCTACATTGGTTATTGTTTCTCTCCCTTTACTCTGGTTGACATATCAACTTCCAAAAGAATTCATAAGAGAATATCACACCAATGAACGGGCACTCACTCACCATATGAGTTTTATGGCAGAAAATATGTTGAAGTCCGACTCAAGAGATTTCTCGGCGGCAATTTCTACTATTGGAATGTTTGGCTATAAACTTCTTGGTCATGACATCATTGACCTGCTTGGACTGACCGACTCAACTATTGCCCGCCACGCCGATGAACCGATTGAAGAAATGAAATCTACCTGGAAAGAGGTAAAACATAATTCCTCCTACGTGTTAAAAAGAGCGCCGGATTATATTGTTTTTTCAACCGGGATTAAACCTTCGGCTCCGGCCGAGCAGGCCCTTTTTCTATATCCATCATTTGTAAATAGCTATAGAACTGTTGCCTGGCTTTATCAACCTGAAGATCCCAGAAAATCTTCATCGATGGGACCGGTATTTAAAAAGATGCGCCCAATTGATTCTGTTGGAACTGCAAGTCTCCCTTATAAGTATGTGAAAAATTATGTAGATGGTCTCAACAATAAATCAAGCAGGAAATACGCACAGGCAATAAATAATTATAAAATTGCTCTCAGCTCAACTGGGGGATTTTTAAATCCATATGTTCTCTTCCAAAAGGGAAACGCCCATCTGTTGCTTAAACAGCACGACAGTTCTTGGGCAATTTTTAATAAAGTTATTGAGAAAGATTCTCTAATTTATGAGGCTCATCGCTTTTTATACCTTTATGAAAAAACGATGGGTAACGAACAAAAGGCAGCTATTCATCGTGATTTTCTTACAAAACTTGTACCATGGCATGTGAATAAAGTTGATTCCGCCGTGAATGAATATCTTAACAGATAAATTTGATGAAATTCTTTTGGAATATGAAATTATTTCATACAAGGATGTCTGAAGACTTTTCAAATTGTGGAAGTCCAGAAAAGGCTTGACAATCCCCTGCCCTCGTTGCAAATTATTTTTGCAAATTTAAAGTGATAGTAAAACAAGAGACCGGCAGTTGCATTGTGCTAAAATGAAGTGACGCCTCTTTTTAGTATGACTATGTCAAATGCAACTTCAACTCATAGTCGTAAATACAAGAGAGAGTGACTTTTGCCTATCAAACTTTCCGAATACTTGAAACATCCCTTTAAACTTTACTTTTTGCTTGCAGCAATTACTATTTTCACATCGTTATCGCTAATTAATTGTGATTCAGAAAATCCCCTGGCATCACCACCTGCTCCGGGTGACCCGGCCTTGACCGTGGCTGATGTTGAACAGATGATTATTCAGGCTGTCAACAGAGCCAACAAACTTGGTGATACAATTTCAGTTGCGGTTTTAGACCGTGAGGCCAACGTTCTCGGAGTTTTCAACATGACCGGTGTTGACCCACAATTTATTGACAGCGCTCTACTTGGTTCTATAGCAAAAGCAAGGACAGCCGCTTATTTGAGCAGCAACCAGCATGGTTTCACTACTTTGACGGCCGCATATATCACTCGCCCCCATTTCCCACCCGGAGTTGACAATACTCCCGGAGGGCCATTGTATGGCGTTCCGCAGTCTTCTATTGGCGGTGGTGACGTTCAGCCAAACGGTGATTTGCTTGCCGGCCGGCCTGCGACTGGTGAGCAAGGTTTGACAGGAGTGCCGGGAGGAATTCCAATTTTCAAGAATAATGCTCTGGCCGGCGGTATTGGTATTTCCGGCGGAGGCGGCCTGAGCAATTTTAATCTGGATCTCTGCCAGGGAATTATAAATGATGAGATTATAGCCTTAGGGGCGGCATCTGGATTTTCTGTTGATGACGGCTTAAGAGGTGACAATATATTTATTGATGGCATCCGTTTCTTGTTTTCAAACGGCGAAGCGGAATCTGCCGGGCCAGGCATGACAACCATGGCCGAAGCTTTAACCCTTGGGACGATTGATGTGCGATTCCCAATCCGAGCAACACCGCCTGCGAAATTCCCAATCCCATTCGGAGACGTTAATCTTGGTGCCGGATTTGATTTCAGGCCAAAAGCAGGCAGCATACTTTCATTGGCACAAGTTCAGCAAATCATAAATCAGGCCGTTGCTCAGGCAGACAAAACCAGAGCGGCTATAAGACGACCGATTGGTTCACCGGCACGGGTATTTATAACGGTTGTTGATATTGACGGCACTGTCTTGGGGATTCACCGCACCAGAGATGCAACTTTGTTCAGTTATGATGTTTCCGCCCAAAAGGCAAGAACAGTGGTGGCATATAGTCGCACCGACCACCCTCTTGGAATTGACCTGCGAGTAAAGCTCGGACTTAGCGCAGCTCAACCACTGGCCATGAGCTGCCGGGCGGTTGGGTTTTTGGCACAGGATTTTTTCCCACCGGGGATTGACGAAGAAACTTTAGGCAGAGAAATTATGGAAGGACCATTGTTTCAGGGCCAAGAGTTTCAACTTCAGAAAGATTTGGGAACGGCTCCTTACGGGAATGGAATTACTATTTTCCCCGGTGGAGTACCGTTATACATCAATGGCGTTCTTGTCGGAGGAATTGGAGTCAGTGGTGACGGTGTAGATCAGGATGATATAATTTGTTTTGCCGGTTCAGTAGGGTTTGAGCCGCCTGAATCAATCAGATGCGACCAATTTATGTTTGATGAAGTACGGCTACCCTATGTAAAATTTCCTCGCCAACCGGAGCTTGAGTAATGGAAAATAATAAAACCATCAACTCGTTATTCGGTTATCTGTTAATATTATTCTTACTGATTTCCTTTAGCACATCATCTGCTAAAGCACAAGAAGAAGCCGACACTACCGATACAACTGAAGTTTCAGATACTACCAATGTTGAAGAGCCGTCTCCACTTCCGGATTTTGTACCGATCCCTGACCGGTGGCGTTCAATTATCCCTCCCCCCTACGAAGTTAATGTAACCAGCGGCAAATTTGATCCCTATAACAGGAGTAAGATAAAAGGTGATTATCCTATTATTGGCGACCATATTTTTCTGAGCCTAACAGGAACTTTGATGTCGCTGACAGAAGTATCCAAAGTCCCCACGCACAGTGGAGTCAGCACGGCCGAGCCGTTGAGTCAGGATTTTTTCGGTGAGCCCGAGCGGTTATTCTTGCTCAACAATTTCATATTTACCCTTGAGCTTTATAAAGGGCAGACGGCCTTTGAGCCAAGAGACTGGGAAATCAAAATAACACCGGAATTCAGTTTAAACTATTTGAAACTCAATGAGAACAACGGTGTCAATATCAACCCTAGAAAAGGCAAGACCCGCTCCGATAATCATCTCGGTTTTCAGGAGCTTTCATTTGAGAAGCATCTTTTTAATATTTCAGACAGGTTTGATTTTATTTCGCTAAAGGCCGGAATACAAAAATTTGGCTCAGACTTCAGAGAGTTTATCTTTAATGATTACAATCTTGGGGTGAGACTTCTGGGAAATTATGACAACAACAAGTATCAGTATAATCTTATTTACTTTGACTTAATAGAAAAAGAAACCAACTCAGAGTTAAATACTGTTTTTGATGAGCGTAAACAGCAAGTCTTCATTGCAAATCTGTACAAGCAGGATTTTGGCCGGCTTGGATATACAACCCAGATAAGTTTTCATTATAATAAAGATAAAGCATCGGTTCATTATGATGAAAACGGGCGCCCGGTAAGACCGGGAGTGGTCGGGTTTATCCGTCCCCACGAAATAAAATCTTATTACCTGGGCTGGGCCGGAGACGGTCATCTGGGTGTTTGGAATATCACCCATGCTTTATATCAGGTTTTCGGAACCGACAGCTACAACCAGTTTGCAAATCAGAAAGTTGATATCAACGCCCAGATGGGAGCGATTGAGCTTTCTATTGACAAAGACTGGAAGAGATATAAAATCTCCGCCTTCTATGCCTCTGGCGATGCCAATCCGATGGATGATAAAGCAAGAGGATTTGATGCCATCATTGACCAGCCCTTTTTTGCCGGAGGACATTTTGGTTACTGGCAGCAACAGGGAATTGGCCTTCAGGGCGTCGCTCTGGTACACAAATTTTCTTTTCTGCCCTCATTGCGAAGCAACAAACTCGAGGGGCAGTCAAATTTTGTAAACCCAGGCTTCTTTTTGCTTAACTTTGGATTTGATGCTGAGTGGACACCAAAACTAAAATCAGTTTTCAATGTCAGTTATTTGAGTTTTGTTAATACCAGAGTTCTGGTACACTTTTTGAATCAACCGGATATTGATAAAGGTATTGGACTTGATCTTAGTCTTGGAATTATTTACAGGCCGTTCCTTAGCAATAATGCTATTTTCACTTTTGGTGCTTCGGCACTTTCTCCGTTTAACGGTTTTGAGGATATATATGAAACTTCCGACTTACAGTATTCACTCTTCACCTCTCTTCAGTTTACCTATTGAGGAAGGCGCTTATGAAAAACAGTTTAAAGCTTAAAAACATAATGTTTCTATCTTTTCTTATTTTCTTCTCGGTTGGATATGCGCATGGGCAGCAACCGGATCTGAGCCGTCAGAGTCAGGAAGATGCTGACAGGAAAAGCAAAAACTGTTTGAGCTGCCACAACGGTGTGGAAAAGATGCATGTCTCAAAAGCGGTTAAACTGGGTTGTGTTGATTGTCACGGCGGCAATGCCCTGGCAACCAGTAAAGAAGAGGCTCATGTAAAGCCAAAGTTTCCTGACAAATGGAAAAGTTCGGCCAATCCGGTCAGAAGCTATACCCTTTTAAATGAAGAATCGCCGGAATTCATAAAGTTTGTCAACCCCGGTGATTTACGGGTGGCCGATGAAGCCTGCGGCTCATGCCATGCAACCGATGTTTTAAATGTGAAAAAGAGCATGATGACCACCTCTACCCTCTTTTGGGGAGGAGCCGCTTACCAGAATGGAATTGTCTCTACAAAACTATATATCTTTGGTGAAAGTTATTCCAGAGAAGGTGAACCGCAGTTGATTAACACGGTTCCGGCTCCAACCGAAGAAGAGCTGGCCAGAGGGGTGCTTCCTTTTGTTGTTCCCCTGCCACGGTGGGAAATAACCCAGCCGGGAAATCTTTTCCGGTCTTTTGAAAGAGGCGGCAAAGTAACAAGAATTAATCCTTCGGAAATAGGCGTTCCCAATCCGTTTGAAGAGCCGGGAAAACCGGACAACAAATTATCAGACCGGGGACTGGGCACCCAGCTTAGAATCAGTTCTCCGGTCTTGAATCTTCACAAGACAAGGTTAAACGATCCCCATCTTTCCTTCATGGGGACCAACGACCATCCCGGTGACTACCGCTCAAGCGGATGCACCGGCTGTCATGTTGTCTATGCCAATGATCGTTCACCAATTCATTCCGGTCCTTATGCGGAATTTGGAAATCTGGGACTGAGCCAGACCCAAGACAGCACCATCCCCAAAAATGAGTCCGGACATCCTATTATGCATCGGTTTACTCTGGCCATTCCATCAAGTCAGTGCATGGTTTGCCACATGCATCAGCCGAACGCATTTGTTAATACTTATTTTGGATTTCAGATGTGGGACTATGAATCAGACGGCGAGTGGTTATATCCCAAAACACAAAAATTCTTGACAGCCCATGAACAACTTGAACAGATGGAGTCCAATCCGGAAGAAGCAGTTTTACGCGGCAATTGGAGTGATTCGGCCGTACTTGCTTCTGTCAGCGAAAACAATCCAAATTTGAGCCTGACCCAGTTTGCAGATTATCATGGTCACGGATGGATGTTCAGAGCTGTATTCAAAAAAGACCGGGAAGGCAACCTGCTTGACTCGGCCGGTAATCAAATCCCCTGGGATTCTGAGCACAAATTTCATGGTGTGGTTCCTCTTAAAACAGACCATCCTTTTGAATGCACCGGAGAGTGCATGGATGCCCAAAAGGCAGTTCACTTAAAAGATATCCACGCAGAAAAAGGGATGCATTGTGTTGACTGTCACTTCAAGCAGGACAACCACGGTGACGGCAAACTTTATGGTGAGTTCCATAACGCAATTGAAATCGCCTGTATAGATTGTCATGGAACTATATCGGAAATGGCCAATCTAAAAAGTTCCGGCCCGGCCTCTGCCGGAGGAAAACTTGATTTCCGGGAATTATATACACCGTCCAAAAAGAAAAGATTTGTCAAGCGCGGCCCAAAGATAATCCAGCGCTCCATGCTTTATGACACTCTCCAGTGGAATATCCCTCAGTTAGTTGATATTATTAATCCTGAATCTGAGAATTTTAATCCTAAAGCCAGAAGAGCAAAACTTGTCACCGCATCCGGCGGAGAATGGGATGGTGATTCAGACCCCAATTCTCTCCCCCACAATCCTGAGAAAATGGAATGTTACACCTGCCACAGTTCCTGGGTGACCAACTGCTTTGGCTGTCATCTGCCCCAACAGGCAAACTGGAAAAAAGATATGTATCACTTTGAGGGCGGCGAATCCAGAAACTGGACCAGTTATAACCCGCAAGTATTGAGAGATGACGGTTATATGCTCTGCATCAACGCTCATTCCAAGGGGAACAAAGTGGCCCCGGCCAGGTCTTCTTCGGCCTTAATATTAAGCTCACGTAACGCCAACCGTGAGCAGATTTATATTCAGCAGCCACCCATCTCAACTCCCGGTTACAGTTCGCAAGCATTTAACCCTCATGTCCCCCATACGGTGCGGACGGTGGAAACAAAAACATGTGTTGACTGCCATCTTTCCTCTGACAATGACAACAACGCCTGGATGGCGCAAATATTATTGCACGGAACCAACATGGTAAATTTCCTCGGCAAATTTGCATATGTCGGCACCGGAGAAAGCGGACTGGAAGCAATTGCGGTTACAGAAACTGATGAACCCCAAGCTGTAATTGGCAGTAATCTTCAACGTCTGGCCTATTCTAAGTTCTACAAAAACCATAAAGATAATAATTCGGAGTTGAAAGAATCCTATCACCACGGTGGAACCAATATCCAATCGCTCCAAATGCGGGGAGAATATCTTTACACGGCCAACGGCAAAGACGGCTTCCGGGTTTATGATATTGCCAATATCGACAACAAAGGTTTCTCCGAAAGGATAATAACTTCTCCGGTTTCTTCAAGAGGTCAAAACACTCATGTAAAAACCAAAAACGCAACGGCCGTCGCCCTGCCGACAAATATGCCGATTGACACCAGAAGAGTTCACCGTCCTGAAAATCAGGAGCAATGGCCCATCCACCCTATTTACAGCTACGCATATATAACTGATAAAGTTGAGGGTTTGATTCTGGTTGATGTCATGAATCTTGTTGATGGCGACCCGCAGAATAATTTCCTCAAGCGAGCCGTTACCTTTAACCCGGCCGGAGTTTTAAACGGTGCCGTGAATATAACTATCGCCGGCAACTACGCATATATTTGCTGCAATAAAGGAATTGTCATTGTAAGTATTGCAAACCCATTAATACCTAAAGTTGTAGCAAAGATAGGTGCTCCTGATATTAATATGCCATCGGGGATTTCTATCCAGTTCCGTTATGCTTTTGTGGTAGATAACGAAGGATTGAAAACAATTGACATTTCCATCCCGGAAAAACCACGTTTCATTGAAAATAATACAATGCGTCTCAAAGAGGCTCATGACATTTATGTTGCCCGCACCTATGCCTATGTGGCCGCCGGCAGTCAGGGACTGGCAATTATTAATGTGAAAAATCCTGAGAAAATTATCGCCGAACAGTTCTTCACGGCCAATGGAAAAATAAATGATGCCTATGACGTTGTTGTTGCCTCGACCAATTCATCGGTTTTTGCATACGTAGCCGATGGCCACAACGGACTGAGGGTCATTCAATTGACTTCACCAAGAGATACTCCCGGATATCTTGGATTTTCTCCAAAGCCGACACCTCGGTTAATTGCCACAAAACATACTCATGGTAAGGCGATTGCTATATCAAAAGGATTAGATCGGGACCGGGCTGTTGATGAAAGCGGAAATCAGGTTTCCGTATTTGGAAGACTGGGCTCGCGTCCGTTCAACCTACAGGAACAACAAAAAATGTACATGATAAATGAAAAAATCTGGACTGTTTCCAAAGCCGGAGAAGTAACTAATAAAACGGAGTAATCTTCTATAATATTAGCGATTAGTAATGACTAAAGTTAAAAAGATTCTATTTGTTCCCATCTTAATTGTTGCCGGAATACTTATGACCGCCCCTGACATTTTTTCCCAGCACTCTACTATTGGTCCCGGAGGGTGCGGCCTGGGTCAGTCAAACTGTCATGCCGCAGATAACGACTGGTGGAAAGATGATGACCATAAATTCACCGTAGAATCTATTTACGAAGATTTTGACCGGTACTCATTAATTGCCGACCGGGCCGGAGTAGGTGCTGACAAGATGATGAACGGTTCAAGTGACTGTATGAAATGCCACGCTACCGTTGTTTCCGGAAATGAGGCAGATGAAGTTGAAGAAGGTGTCAGTTGTGAAAGCTGTCACGGGCCGGGAGGCGGCTACAAAGACCCCCACCAGACCGGAGAGGCTAAAGACGGTTATCAGAGAACCGGCTATCTTGAGGGATTGAAACTTGGTATGTTTGAGATGTCAAATCTGAAGGTCAGAGCCGAAGTCTGTGTTGGCTGTCATTATATCAACGATGAAAAACTTATCCGTGCCGGACACCCGACTGGTGATGGATTTGGTTATGCCAAAGGAATCAGGCAAGTTTCGCAGCATTGGGACAGAGAATCTACTTCAAAAGATAAAGATAAAAAACCGTTCAGGAAAGCTGTTGAAAAACGAGGTCCGATTCCCATGCTGGCCGTGACCGCTCAACCCAGAACTCAGACATCAACGGCAAGTTCAAGCGGAGGAACAGCAAGAAGATCTCCACCGCCGCCCCGTATAATTGCCGGGGATCCTTTTTTTCCTCTTAAGGCAACCAAAAAGATTACTTTGGGACCCTTTCCGCTGGTCTCAGATTCTGCCTCAATAGATGAAATTCTTTTGATTTTAAAAAAACGTCTGGAACTTATTTATAAACAGTTAGGGAAGAAATAAATGAGTCCGGAAAAGCAACAGTTTGCCGCAACCGTGGCAATGCAGCTTGAGCAATACCATGACCGCTGGACATCGGTCAGTGACAACAGCGGAATAATTGAAGTAAAAGAAAAACCGACGGCTCAGGTTTTGAAGCAATATGAGATATTCAAAGAATTTGATGACAGCTTTTTGGATAAAATATCACCTGATATATCAATCGCCAGATGGAAAAGCGGAGCAATTTTATTTGAAGAAGGCTCATATATTGATATTGCTTTTTATCTGGCCAAAGGGACTGTCCGGACAAACCTCAGGCAACAAAAATCCGAAGAAGCCGGCAACCCTATCTTTGACACCTCCCGCACCATGGCCATCCCAAAATCAAAAGAGGTAGCTCAAGGCGGAACCGTATTAATCTCTCAGACCAACCGCCAGCTAAAGCAGACCGAAAAAAATTCAGAGAATATCAATTTCCTTGCAACCATAAATATTGATTTATCGGCCGGACAAGAAACAACTGTTTCAGAAGGAGATTTGTTTGGTGAAATAGGCGCGCTTATCGGATGGCCGCAACCGATATCAGCTCTGACAGCTACCGAGTGTGAAATAGTTCAAGTAAGAGTCCCGGCCCTCAGACAGATGAAAAGAAAGTCGCCGGCTCTAAAAGCTAAGATTGATGAACTTTACAAGGAGCGAATATTATTGTCCCAGCTAAAAGGGACACCGCTTTTTAGAAGTTGCGATGATGCTTTCCTTCAGTCACTCAAAAACAGCATGGAGCTAATTTCCTGCGAGGCAGGAGAAACAATAACAACCGAAGGTGAACCAACCAAGGCATTGTATATGGTTCGCTCCGGATTTGTTAAACTTTCCCAAAAATTTGGCTCCGGAAACATTGTCGCCACCTACTTGTCCAAAGGGATGACCCTTGGCGAAGTTGAGCTTCTGCTTGGCAATACTAATGGCTGGGTTTTTACGGCTGTATCGGTTGAACATACTGAACTGGTCAAGATATCTAAAGATAAATTCCAGGAGCTCGTATCAAGCTATCCGGAAGTTGAAAATCTGCTCTGGGAATCGGCCGTAGCCCGGATTAAAGAATCCGGATACAGCAGAAAAGATCTCCAGCAGTCGGAGTTCATCGACACGGCCTTAAAACAGGGACTGGTTGAAGGGAACTCGATTTTTGTTATCGACCTTGATGAGTGCACCCGTTGCGATGACTGCGTACGTGCCTGCGCTGATACTCATGACGGTATTCCAAGGTTTGTCCGCGAAGGAAACAAGTTCAACAACATTTTAATTACCAGAGCCTGCTACCACTGTGAAGACCCGGTCTGCCTGGTTGGCTGCCCAACCGGCGCAATCCACCGAGCTGGAGTTGGCACCGTTGTAGAGATTGTTGATGAGCTCTGCATCGGCTGTAAAACCTGTGCAAATAACTGCCCATATGACGCCATTACCATGCGTGATACCGGTGAAAACTGGTCAGAGAATATGATTCCCAAAGGACTAAGAAACAAACCAAAAATGTTGGCTACCAAATGTGACTTATGTTATGACAAAGGTCACGGCCCCGCCTGCGTAAGCAACTGCCCACACGGCTGCGCTTTCCGTGTCGGCAGCGTGCAGGAATTCCAGTCACTTGTCTCCAAGAAAGAAACTTAATTAAAATGCTTCCAAAGGCTTTGGTAAAAGAATTTGTAAAATCACCGACCTGGTTTTGGTCATTTCAAATTGTCTCGGTCATCTTTTTAGCCTCATATATTTTTCTTTCCATAATGGATGAAGTCGAGCCGGGGAATTTGTGGGGACTTATTTATGGCTCGGTGTCGGCTCTCTTGATGCTTGCCGTCGGGCTTTATGGAGTTCGCCGGAGGCAGATGAGCAACAGCTCAAGACTTAAGCTTGGAAAATCTCTTACCTGGGTGCAGCTCCATATTTATGGCGGAACGCTGTTTTTGTTTTTGATGTTTCTTCATATAGACTTCAAACTCCCCCATGGTTCGCTTAACTGGTGGCTCTGGTCGGTTTCTATCTGGGTTACGCTCAGCGGGTTCTTGGGTCTCTTCCTTCAGAAATGGATTCCTAAAATGTTGTCATCGGCCTTAAATATCGAAGTCCGCTATGACCGCATTGAAGAGTTGGTCAATGAGTTAAAAAATAAAGCTGACAAAGAAGCGGCTAATGCAGCCGGGCCAATCAAAGATTTTTATAACCGAACCATTGCCCATGAGATGGAACGACCGGTTTTCCGGTGGGCCCATTTCAGAGATATTACCGGAGGTAACCTTGCCAGAATCAGGCAGATGGATTACTTGCGGGAACTGCTTTCTGATGAAGACTTAAAAAGTCTGGACAATATTGAGTCCTACTATCTTTCAAAATTGGAATGTGACGCCCACTACACCCTTCAGAGACCGCTAAGGTTGTGGCTCATCACTCATCTTCCTCTTTCCCTTCTGCTTTTTGTTTTACTGTTTATTCACCTTTATGCCGTCTACTACTATTAAGGTTCAGCAATGGGTAAAAGAGATTCAAACAAAAGAAAAAAAGGGAGCTTCTCCTCGGCAGAACTTTCGGTAAGCAAAAATTATATTTATCCGCCCAGCAGGAAGAAAATGATTTTGAGCGGTCTGCTGATTTCATTCTTGGTAATCGGATATTTTTTCATCAACCAGTTTTTTCTGTCTAATAGTTTTGTCTCGAGAGGGGACCTGACTTCCAATCATGCCAACTTTGAATCAAACTGCACAGCCTGCCATGAACCCGCCAACGCCGTCACTGACAAGAAATGCGCTACCTGCCATGAAAAATATGGCGATGAGCTGGGCGTTCATTCTTTTGACACTCATTACCTTTATAAATCATCAGAATTTTCAAGAATAGGTGAAGCAACAAAAGAACATGGCGGCAATGAACAGACCTGCTACTCCTGCCATCCCGAACACAAAGGGAGAATGGCCCCGCTAACGGTGGTTCCCGATAATAAGTGCCTTGACTGTCACATCTATGGTTCTTTCAACGATGACCACCCTGAGTTCCAGTTTGCAAGAGAAAATATCCCCGATGATTCGGCCATGCAGTTTACTCATATCAGGCATACCGATTTTGTCTCCAAAGAGCTGGCCAAAAGAGGCGACAAAGCAAATATTGAATCAACCTGCCTGTATTGTCACAAACCACAACCGGACGGACTCAATTTTGAGCCGATAAATTATAATGACCATTGCAGCGATTGTCACCTTGCGGCTACGACCGAAACTCCCCTCTACGATGTAGCCAGTGCCAACAGTAAAAAACCGGGAGTTCTGACAATTGATATGATTAGAAACCGGGTCAGCCCCGGAACAAGATGGGCCTTTTATACCAACCCCAATGAATTCACTGTTATTGGCGGAGGAAAAAAAGTAAAGAA
>JACZYS010000154.1 GCA_022570975.1 Candidatus Zixiibacteriota bacterium
CTTACGCTTAGTACTAGCCATAGAATTCCGCCTTTGCTAAACTGATGACAATGAAAATGCTACATTAACAGCTATTAGGTATTGTAACATCTAAAACATTGATTTTAATTTGAATCAATTCGTTCTCTTCGTAATATCCAATCCCGATCGAAATTTCCTGTGTGAACTCTTTGCTGACTGTCTTAAATTTTACTGCTTTCTCAAAAGTTGCTTCAGCTGCGTTTTCAAGCAAAATTAGGACCAGCTGTTTTATCTGGCCGACATCAATTTCCAGATTGGGTATATCCTGATTGATCTCAATTGTGTAATGTATTCGGTCATATTTGGGGTTTTTTCTGAGCGAGAACAGAATCTCTTCTAAAAGTTGTCTTATGTCAAAACTGATAAACTCCGTATCCGGATGAGAAAGATCTGCAAGTGATGCTATAAATGTCTCTATCTCAACAAACTTTGATGATATCTTATCCAAATTAAATTTTACTTTATCTTCATTTCCGGCTTCTACTGTTTTGCCAAGAAGTTCAAATGAGCTGTTTAGATCTTTCAGGCACGACTGAAGTTTCTTGGCGACCATATCCAAAGCGTCGCCGCGGGCTGCATATTTTTCGGAGAGGATAATATACTTTTCATTTAGTATTCTTTCTGTAATATCTTCCAAAACGATTATGACTTTTTCTTCCGAGTCATCTGGCGATGTAACAAGATTTATCTTAATAGAAAGAACTTTTTCCAGATATCCGCTGTCGAAAAAATAACGGGGTTCAGAATATGTGATTTTGCTGGTAATGGCGGTTGTTATCATATATTTCCAGCTTTGTACCTGTCCGGGAGAAAGAATATCAAAAATTGATAATTCTTTTTTTGGCGAGTTAATATCTTTTACTTTATCTTTGTTTAAATCCAGAATCTCAAGAGCAGCGCTGTTTATATAAATAAGCTTTCCATCGACATTGCTGCTGATAATACCAAGCGGAAACTGCTCGATAACTTTATCACAGAACATTGAATCCGGTCTGCCGGACAGCTTTTTCTTTGCCTTTTTCTTTGAACATGATGATAATTCATCACTATTTTTCTTCTTTGGCCTGGCCATTAGTTGGAGTTCCCCAATTAAAGGTTAGTATGATTGTTATCGGATAATTGGGTAGGATATGTTAAATATATATGTTGACCAAAATCTAATTTATGATCACCAAGGCTGATAATCTGCTCGGCAAGTTAGAATTTTGAACTAAATCTGAGATAGAGCTTAATTTTCTTATCCTGACTTCCGTCTAATCTTCGTGCAAATAATAACCTGAAACTCTTCGTAAGGTTAAATCCAAGCCCAAAGCTCTGTTTAATTTCCTGTTCACTTAATTTTGAGGTTGTACCGGAAATCTGCCCCAAATCGTAATAAGCTGAAAGGGAAATACCGGATTCTGATATTTGCCGGATAAACTCTATATTTGTCATCCAGAATTTTGAACCGGATAGCTCTTTATGGTCATATCCCCTCAAAGTCCCCAGCCCCCCCAGATAAAACTGTTTATATATGGGCATGAGGCCGTCACTTGACCCTAAAGCCGCGTATAAATTTAACCTTTGCTTAACCGCAATTTTTTGGTCTCTTGAGATAAGTGCCAGAACTCTGGTGTAAGCATAATCTGAGTTCAAATCCGGCGATGATTTCTCCAGTTCCACACTTGTATGCCAGAAAGAGTTCCTATCTCTTTTATAGTCGGACTTTTCATCATATTCAATGTTAAGAGTTATTACTTTATTGGACTTACCCTCTGTTGAAGAGAAATATTTGTTCGGCCGGAAAAGTTTGCTTCCGCCAAACATTGACCAGAGGTGGGGCTGGGCCGGCAGATAAGTTTCATCAAAAGACTCATACTTAATTTTTGCTTTCAGATTTCTCGAGAATATTAATTTTAAATAAATCTGACCTCCATCGGCCTCCAGGTAGTCTTTGTAATCTTCTGTAGCAAATAAGGTGTAAACGATATTCTCATTGTCAGATAGCAACCAGTCATCTTCAGATATTAGTCGTCTATACATTTCGGCACCTATAATGAGTTTGTCATCTTTAATTAACGGGAATTCAGATTTTATATTATATCTTTCCTGTTCCGACTCAAAGGCATAACCTACTTTAATCTCCAATGAGGGGAGAGAAAGCCCCGGCTTCCTATATTTCAAGGTCAGGTTTGGGTTAGCGCCGTCAACCCGGTTATATTTGAAATTAAAAGAGAGTGAATAGTTTTTTCCTTTTAGAGAATACCTCTTGATGCTTGTAGATTTTTGTTTGAGTCCGGAATAAATCTCACCGTAGATTGTTGATTCTTTATCAATATTTATGAGACTGTTCAAGGTAGCGATGTCACCTCTGGCGACAGCGGTGCTGCTCAAATCTATACTTCCCAGCAGGGAGATGATATTCTTGTTAACTTCTCCGTCTACCGAAATATTTCCGGCGACAGAAAAGACAAAACCTCTGAAGAATTTTCCGGAGTCAACTTTAATTGCACTTGAGAGAGTAACCAAATTCCCTTTATGTCCTCTTCTTGCCTTACTGCTTAACTTTTTGTCTGAATAGAAGACAATCTCAAAATTATCTTTTCGGCTTGATATCTTGATATCTGAGAATAGTTGATAGGGGTACAGGAAATCATTGTATGACAATGCTTCATCAGTAAAAAAGACCTGATTGCCGAAAGAGATAGTGTCCTGAGTTATTTTGTAGTCGCTGGCAATAAATTGTTCAGTATTTAAAGTTGAGTCATTCTGAAATTTGAAGGTGTATTGATTGTCACTGAAAGAGATTTCAAAGCTTTTAACCGATGAGCTCTTTTTCTTGTAACTTTTGTAGTCACCGGTAGAATTGGCAGGTGGAGATAAAATAAGGAAGACAACAAACAGAGAAACTGTTCTTCTTAAGAATAGGTTGAAACTCATCTTACCAAACTTCCCTCTTCCTTCTAAAAAGGTTTATTCTTTTTTAGCGATTAAAGTAATATTTAATAAATTATACTGCCAACAACAATTTTCTGTTAACTGTCTAATTGTTTCTTGAATTCTTCAATAGCCCTGATATGAGCTTCAAAAGCAATTTCGCCCGGAAGGTTGCCTAAGTCAAAGTAACCGACATCTAAGGCATCATCGGCGGCGCACAATTCTCCCCCTATTTTATCGGCAAGATACAAAATCAGCACAGAATTTGAGCGCGGGTCATCTTTGCCGGTATATATTTGAAAAAGAGATTTGATTTTGATATCTATTCCGGTTTCTTCTTTCACTTCTCTCACAGCGGTATCACTGGGATGCTCATCCCACTCCATAAATCCGGCGGGAACACACCAATAGCCAATTCTGGGCGGGTGTGCCCTTTTGACCAGCAGTATTTTATTTTCTTTGGTGATAATTGCTCCGGCAGCCGGGATTGGGTTCTGGTAGTAGATGAAATCACAATTCTCATTTGTACAAATCAGCCTTCTGTGATTATCAATCTCTTGCTGGTTCAATATCGCGCCGCAAAGAGGACAATACTTAAAGCCACAGAAGTTGTTTTTTCGCAGATATAGTTCATCAGAGTTGAATTTATCATGACCGGTCATTTATAATTTTTCCGTTCATTTTTAAGGCAACAATGGTGGTGTCATCTCTGGGCGGGAAAGAGTTGTCATGGGATTTTACATCGTCCAATATCATTTCAATAAGCTTGTTTGGTTCATGAATCCGGTTGCTACAGAGAAATCTCATGATTCGCTCTTCCGTATATTCTTCTTCTTCGTCATTCATTGCTTCTGATAAACCATCGGTAAATAAAAAGAGGAGGTCGTTTTCATTAAGAATAACTTTGTGGGATTCATAATCCATATCAGGTAAGGCACCGACCACCGGTCCACCCACTTTTAGCAAGTCGGTTGTGCCGTCTTCCTTTATAAGGATTGGATAATTATGTCCGGCGTTTGAGTAATGAAATTCCCCGGTTTCATAATTAAGTTCACCATAAAAGAGAGTTACGTATTTTTCAGGGGAAGTGCTTTTGACAATTTGCTGGTTTACGTTTTTGAGCATGGTAGTCATATGGATTCCGTTGTTCAGCTCACTTCTAATCATTGCCTGAATCTGGGCAATCATGAGGGCGGCAGGCATTCCTTTGCCTGAAGCATCGGCTATTAAGATACCCATTCGATTATTGTCAAGAGGTATGAAATCATAAAAATCACCTCCAATAGTCCGGGACGGAATAGTATGGGCAGATATTACCGTGTTTTCCATGACAGGAGGGTGCGCCGGAAGCAGGTCGAGCTGAATCTCCCTGGCCATTGAAACTTCTTCCTGAAGACGAATCCGCTCCAGAGACTCAACGTATAGCCTGGCATTGGTCAGGGCAGAGACCATCTGGTTAGAAAGAACACCAAGAAGATTAATGTCCTCAGATGAAAAACGATACCGACTCAGCTTGTCAGTGAGAGCCAAAAAGCCCAAAAGGTGATCAGCATCTTTCATGGGCAGTATCAATCTGATTTTTCTCTCTTGCAACATCTCTGCCAGTTTGGAGTCTTCGGTGTAATTTGTAAGTGATGAAAAGAATGTTGGGTTATCTAAAAGATTTATCCCTCTGAGCATTATGTCAGCTCTGTCAATTACGATTCTTCTTTCGGAATCATTCTCAGGCAAAAGGGCGTAATCATTGATTGTGTCATCGAAGAGAACAAAGTAAACTTTGTCGACCAAAAGCGAAGTGCGAAGAGTCTCATCAATAATCTGTCTCAAATGTTTGGGTTCAAACTGTGAGATTACCTGACGAGAGAAACGTTCAATAATGTTTCGGTGGTCGGTTTTGGTCTTAATAAAAAGAGACTTTATTGTATTATCAATCCAGTTGTTGATTGGTTGAAATATCAATAATATCAGGATGATGAAAACATAGCTTACCATTTCTGCCTGACTGCCAAAAACCGGTTCCAGCCATTTCTTGGATTGAATAACAAGGAGTATATATGCACCGACTAAAACGGCCGAGGTGATGGTATAAACAAATGACTGTCTGAAAACCAGACGGACCTCAAGGAATTGGTGTCTGATTGTTGCATATACTAAAGAAAATGTGAAAGAGAACAGGGCAGTAATTAATATTATTGTTTCAATAGGTTTATTGAAATTATATCCAAAAATATTTCCGCCCAAGAATGAAATTGCCAGAAGAAATAGCCCGACTCTAAAACCCCAGAGGACAACCATTGTTTGGGACTGGATTCTTGGGTTTACAACTTTCTTCCTGCCGGATTCCATGAAGTAGAATGCCACCAATACGTAGAGAAGGTTTATAGATTCAAAAATATTAAGGTGGTAGGACTTGAGCAGACCTATTATAATTTGTGCCCAGTTAAACAGATATGAAATTGGTGACAGAAGTCTGCTAATTAGTCCTTCGGCATCCGGCTCCTGAATGAAAAAACCAAAAAAACTCTGAATGTTTTCATAAAAAACCAGCAGTAATATATGAAGAATCTGCGGGATGAATACGAAATAAATTATTCTGGGGTATCTGGTATTGCGAAGTTTATCCAGCGGATACTTCCATGAGAAAATCATGAGAAAGGGAAAGAAAAACTCCCAAAAGAAATGTAAATTATATAAGAGACTTTCCTGAATGCCAGAAACGTTGCCGCTCTCTTTAGCCAATAGTGAGCCCATGGCCAGAAAAATTGGTCCCAACCCGGCGCAGGTAAGCATGGAACCGGTGACTTTGTTTAACCTTTCAGTAAAATTATCTCTGGTAATTGTTACTGCCAGGTATATCAGAAACCCGCCAAACAAAAAATAAAGAATTGTTGATGCCAATTCTAAGTTCATTAAATATTTCTACCCCTAAAATTTTTTCAAATTCAAATTGTCTTGTGAATAGTTGTTCTTGTGCCTTTGTCAGTCGACTCTATCTCTACTAAATCCATAAGTGATTTGATGATAAAGATTCCACGACCAACTTCTTTTAATAGGTTTTCTTGTGCTATCGGATCATCAATTTCGTCAGGGTTAAAGCCGGTTCCCTGGTCAGTGACGGAAATTTCAACTTTGCCGTTGTTCCTGCTAATAGTCACTGCCACCAGTTTGTCGGGACTCAATTT
>JACZYS010000006.1:0-14585 GCA_022570975.1 Candidatus Zixiibacteriota bacterium
ATTCGCGATCAGCGCGACATGAACCGCGAGGTGGCGCCGCTCATCAAGCCTGAGGGGGCCGTGGAAATCGACAACTCCGATATGACGATTGAAGCAACGGTGGTGGCGTTTCTGAGTGTCGTTCGTGGTAAAAAAAAGTAATCATAGTGTTTATTTTTTACCTTGAACTTTTTGCATTTTCTGATAGTCGCAGTTCCTGAAAGCGAGGTTGCGCCACTTGATAGCATCGCCCAAGTTCAGAATTAGTTCGGCAATAATTGTTTTGGCTGAATCGATTAAGTTTGATGTCTTTTCAATAATTTCATTCTTTCCATTTGGCTGCTCATACTTTGAACCAAAAGTGTAATGCTCCAGTTCTTCACCGGCCATCAGATAAAGACTTTCCACAGCTTTCAATATTTTATTTTCCCCTTCCGGAGGCGGTCTCAAATTTGCAGAGTATGAGCGAAACCCACCCAGTCGCTTATCAACCCCAAGATTATAGACCAGTTTATACAGCCCGTCCATCGCCGAATCAGAATATGACGGCTCCATATAAAGTTCAACACTGTGTGACATTACCAGGGCATAGTCATAGAGTTTGAGCGGTTCAGAGTAAAGGTCGTTAAACGATGTCAAGCGGTAGGGGATATCAAGCGGAAACCTGTTCCAGTATCCTTTTGGATTATAGCCTAAATCATCCCGGGTAAATCCGACTTCTGAAAGAATTTTCTTGAGAATATCCTCACTTTCAGCGGCAGCAGAAACCGGATTGAAAAAGAAAATTATGGAGAAAGACAAAATGATGACATTTGACATAACCGAATTCCTTTATCTTATGGGCCTAATCAAAGTTCAATTTTAGGTTGCCATCATAAATTTACGAAGTTTATTGACCGATGACATTATAAAATTGAAATTATAGAGGTATAAATGAGATATTTTAACGTTTTATTCATCACCGCTCTCTTAATAACTGGTTGTATTAGGAAAATTGAAAATAAGAAGACGAATAAGATTGCAGCAACGGTAATGGCCACAATTTATGAAGGAGAAAGCCATCTCCGGAATATCCGCCAGTTAACTTTTGGTGGTCAGAACGCCGAAGCATATTTTTCTTATGATGGCTCGGAACTCATTTTTCAAGCAACCACAGCAGGCATGGAGTGTGACGCCATATACAGAATGAATGCCGATGGTTCAGACTTAAAACAGATCTCTTCCGGGAACGGCGTAACCTCCTGCTCTTATATCTCACCTGATAATTCATCGGTCATTTATGCTTCCACCCACCTTGGCGGAGAAAAGTGCCCGCCCAGACCGGATATGTCCAAGGGATATGTCTGGCCGCTCTACAAAGAGTATGATATTTTTAAAGCAAATGCCGATGGCTCAAATGTTATCCGGCTTACCGATAACGAAGGGTATGATGCCGAAGCTGTATATTCGCCTGCCGGAGACAAAATTATTTTTACTTCACTGAGAAATGGGGATTTGGATCTGTACATTATGAATCCGGACGGCTCTGGTGTGGAGCAGATTACTGACCAGGCGGGATATGACGGCGGTGCCTTTTTTTCCTATGATGCCCGGTGGATTGTCTGGCGCGCTTCAAGACCGAAAGGTGACGAACTGAAAAGCTATCGGGAACTTCTCAAAGATAATTTGATAAGACCGGGGAAACTTGAAATTTATGTCATGAATTTGAAAGAGAAAAAACCAATCCAGCTGACCAACAACGGCAAAGCTAACTTTGCACCATATTTTCATCCGGACGGAAGACATATAATTTATGCATCAAACATGAACGACCCCAAAGGACGCAATTTTGATCTCTTCCTGATTGAAATTGAAAATAAAGAAATTGAACAGATTACTTTTAGCAAAACCTTTGATGGTTTCCCCATGTTTACACATGACGGCAAGAAACTGGTTTTTGCCTCCAACCGAGACAACAAAGTGCGCGGTGAGACAAATATCTTTATCGCCGACTGGGTCTGGTAGCAGTAAACCGGCCGATAATAAAAATATTAACATCAAGCAATGCAACAGCTTACAGGAAGCTGAGAAATAAATGGAACAAAATACTTGACCAATCGTTCTTAAATAAGTAAATGAAGAATTCAATGACTAAAACAGGAGAAGAAATTGCCAAGACCAAAAGAATTTGACCCGGATATTGCCCTTGAAAAGGCAATGAAACTGTTCTGGGAAAAAGGGTATAAGGCCTCATCAATGACTGACCTGGTAGAGCACACCGGAGTACACCGGGGAAGTTTGTATGAAACTTTTGGAAACAAGCATGACATTTTTCTGGCGGCCTTAAAAAAATATGGAGAGTGCAAAGAAGAGGAGTTAAAATTTTTGGAAGATGCTGAGTCTCCTTTAGCTGCATTGAGAATGTTCTTCGTGGGTGCCAAAGAACGAATCAAATCCGGGGAGATGGCCTGCGGCTGTATGGCTGTTAACAGTGCTACTGAGATTTTTGGAGATGATAAATCGGCTCATCTGATTATTAATTTTATTATGGAAAAAGCAGAAGGCGTCCTATACAAAGCTCTGCTAAAAGCAAGAGAAAAAGGTGAACTAAATCCGAAAAAAGATCCAAGAAAATTATCTCATTATATTGCTACACTCATGACCGGTCTGATGGTCTTGGTTAAAACCAATCCCCATCATGAAAGAATCGATAATGTCATTGATCATATACTGGATGAATTAAAATAATATTTGAACATAAACAGAAAACGAAAGGAACCAAGATTGAACAACGGTAAATCCCCCAACGGCAAAATTGCAAATTATACAAGAGGTCTAATTAAATGGCGATGGCTGGTTATAGTGGCAACTCTTGCCTTCACTTTTCTTGCTGCCTCCGGTGCCCAGCACCTGACATTTTTCTCCGGTTACAGAATTTGGTTTGCGCCGGACAATCCCCAGCTTCAGGCTTTTGAGCAAGTTGAAAACACATATACCAAAAATGATAATGTTCTTTTTGGGTTGGTGCCAAAAAATGGACAGGTCTTTACCACTGAGAGCATTAAAGCAATAGGTGAACTGACAGAAAAAGCGTGGCAGATACCGTATGCTATCAGAGTTGATGGTATCACCAACTTCCAGTACTCTACCGCCGAAGAAGACGATCTCTGGGTGCGTGACTTAATCTCTGACGATATTGCATCTGACGATGTGCTTCTTGGAGAAACGAAATCAATTGCCTTAGTTCAGCCGGCTTTGAAAAATAGGTTGATTAATGAGCAAACGAAAATGACCGGAATAAACGTTACTCTCCAATTGCCAGCTGACATAACTGAGGCCATACCAGAGGTAGCCCGGTTTGTAAGGGAGTTGAGAGATGAAATAGAGGCAAAATATCCCGGAACAGAAATATACATGACCGGAATGGCCATGCTCAACAACGCTTTTGCAGAAGTTGGTACGGCCGACACAACAACATTAATCCCGCTAATGTACCTGCTAATGCTTATCATTATGTTTATCGCCCTTCGCTCGGTAACAGGCACGCTTACCACTCTTTTGGTTATGACCTTTTCAATGGCAGTTGCCATGGGAATTGGCGGATGGTTTGGGGTTCAACTTACACCAATGTCACTTGCCGCACCTACAATCATAATGACCCTGGCAATAGCTGACTGCATTCATATAATAATGACAGTTTTGACCGAGTATTCAAACGGCAGAAACAAAAACGAAGCAATCGTAGAAAGTATGCGTGTAAATTTTCTTCCGGTATTTTTGACCTCGGTAACTACCTCCATCGGTTTCTTGAGTTTAAATTTTGTAAAGGTTCCGCCAATTAATCACCTTGGTAATTTGACTGCCGTGGGTGTTATTGCCGCATTATTATTCTCTGTATTCTTTTTGCCGGCACTTCTTTCCATACTTCCTCTTAGGATAAGAAAAAAATCTTTTGCCCAGGCCGGAATTTGCAAGAATTTTTCTGATATGGTTATCAACAACAAGTCAAAAGCTTTATGGGGTTCAATTGCGGTCGTTGTAATAATGTCATCACTCATACCTCTTAATGAACTCAATGACCGCTTCACCGAATATTTTGATGAGACAATTACCTTTAGGACAGACAATGATTATATATCGGATAACCTTACCAGTGCTTACCAGATTGAGTTTTCTCTTTCAGCGGGAGAAAGCGGAGCGATAGCAGAACCGATATACTTGAGCCAGGTAGAAAAATTTGTAGACTGGATTAGCAAGCAGGAAAAAATTACTTACGTATCATCGATTATTGATGTCATGAAACGGCTTAACATGAACATGCACGGGGATGACTCCGCATATTATAAAATCCCTGACTCAAGAGAGCTTGGGGCACAATATCTCTTACTTTATGAAATGTCTCTTCCTTATGGACTGGACTTGAACAACCAGATAAATATTGATAAGTCATCAACGAGAGTATCAATCGTTTTGGACGGGGCTACATCGGCCCGTGATATAAGAAATATCTCTGCAATTGCAGAGGCCTGGTTAAGAGACAACACTCCTAAAGAGATGCATTCGGCGGCCTCGAGTCCGGCCGTAATGTTTGCCAATATTTCTGAGATTGCCCTGATTAATATGCTCGCCGGAACTACTGTTGCACTGATTTTTATCTCTGGCATTCTGATGTTTGCCTTAAGAACTATTAAAATCGGCTTATATTCTCTGATTCCAAATCTGGTTCCTATTGCAGTTGGGTTTGGTATCTGGGGGATTATCAGTGGTGAGATTAATATGGGCATGGCTCCAGTTATTGGTATGACCCTGGGAATTGTTGTCGATGACACCATTCATTTCTTGAGCAAATACTTAAGAGGACGTAGAGAAGAATTAATGAGCAGCGAAGATGCAATCAGGTATGCTTTTAAAACGGTCGGGCCGGCTCTGGTTTCCACAACGGTGATTCTCACTGCCGGTTTTGCAGTCCTGGCCACTTCCGCTTTTAGATTGAATGCTGATATGGCTTTGATGACTGCTATAACAATTACAATCGCCTTGATTGCAGATTTTATCCTGCTTCCGGCACTCTTGCTTCACATAGATAATAAACCCGCAGAAGAGGCTTATAAAATTAACATTATAGACAAGAAACAACTTGCAACTGTGAGCTAAAAAAACTAAAAAAATAGAAAGAAATAAAATGAAAGATATTACGGAAACAATATCCAACCGCAGTCCCCTTATTATAAAGGCATCCTTTATTGCCCTCCTCTTCATTTTAGCAATGACTTCAAAGGGGTCAGGCCAGACACCCCAGGCGAGAGGACTTGAAATTGCAATAGAAATGGACAAAAGAGATTCCGGATTTGCTGACATGAAAGCAAATATGAAAATGATTCTCAGAAACCGTCAGGGGGAAGAGAGCATAAGAGAGATGAAACTTATCAGCCTTGAAGTTGACGGCGATGGTGACAAGAGTCTGACTACTTTTGATACACCCCGCGATGTCAAAGGAACTTCGTTTCTGTCACACACCCATGTAATAGGTCCGGATGACCAGTGGTTATATCTTCCGGCTTTAAAAAGGGTCAAGCGGATATCATCCAACAATAAATCCGGACCGTTTATGGGGAGCGAATTTGCTTTTGAAGATTTGACTTCTCCTGAAGTTGAAAAGTACTCTTATAAATATATAAAAGATGACAGTGCCAACGGTGTGCTCTGTTTTTTAGTGGAGAGATATCCGGTTGACAAGAAATCCGGTTACAAAAGGCAAGTTGTCTGGATTGACCAACAAGAGTACCGTCCTCAGAAAATTGATTTCTATGACCGCAAGAATTCTCTCCTGAAGACACTGGTATTTTCAGATTACGAACAGTATCTTTCCAAATTCTGGAGAGCAGGTATTATGAATATGAAAAACCATCAGACCGGCAAAAGTACTTTGCTTGAGTGGAATGAAATAGTTTTTGGAAACGGACTTAATGACCGGGACTTTGACAAAAAAGCTCTCAAGCGCAGTCGCTAATATGACCAACAATCTGACAAAGATATATTTGCTTATAGCTATTATTTTGTTTATCCTATCGATTCCCGCTTCGGTTTCATATTCCGGAGAGCTTTCCGGCAGTGTAGGTATTCAATCACGTTATTTTTTTCATGAGCCGTTTTCAACAGACCAAAATGATTATGATGTTTCATTAGATCTGAAATTTCTCTATTACCATGAATGGAAATCAGACAACTACTTCTTCTTTGAACCTTTTCTCAGGCTTGACCAGAATGACAGCAAGAGAACCCACGCTGATGTAAGAGAGCTTTATTGGCAAAAGGTTGCTTATAGCTGGGAGTTGATCGTTGGTTTCAAGAAAGTCTATTGGGGCGTTACCGAATCACAGCATTTGGTGGACATCATCAACCAGACCGATATGATGGAAAGCCCTGACTTTGAAGAAAAACTGGGACAGCCGATGGTCATGTTCAGCGTGATAAAAGATTGGGGAGTGCTTGACTTAATTGCTATGCCTTTCTTTCGAGAAAAAACCTTTCCCGGGAAAGATGGCAGGCTAGGAGGATTATTAAATATCAATACTGACAACACTCAATATCAATCATCGGCCAAGTGGCATCACTTTGACTGGGCAGCAAGATGGTCACATACAATTGGCGATGTTGATATTGGTCTCTCCCTTTTTTCCGGAACATCGAGAGAGCCCGTGATCATTCAGAATCTGTCAGACAACGGAAAGTTCTTCGAGTTTGTGCCAAAATATATTCAGATGAACCGGACTTCCATAGATTTGCAGGCAATAAAAGGTGACTGGCTTTTTAAATTAGAGGCTTTGGCTCAGAAAAACAAGAGCTACACATTTCCTTTATACTACTCATTCCCTCCTGCAATTGGCACAGTTCAGGAAAAAAATCATACCGCCATTGTTGCCGGGTTTGAAAAAACTGTTGTCGGTGTTTTTGAAAGCGTTGTTGATGTAGGATTATTAATGGAATTTCATTATGACAGCAGACAAACTCTTGGGGCACCTATTTTCCAGAGAGATTTTTTTGCCGGTATGAGAATAGCATTGAATGATGTTCAAAGCAGCGAAATCTTAGGAGGTGCAATAATTGACAGTAAGTATAAAACCAAAGCTCTCTTTGTGGAGGCGAGCAAGAGAGTTGGCAGCAATTATACTCTTGAAATTGAATACCGGGCAATAGTTGACGCTCCAACTAATGACCCTCTCTACATTTTCAGTCAGGATGATTATTTTTTACTGGAATTGAAAAAGTTCTTTTAGGAAACAATGGGAAATATAGATTACAACCTGTTAAATGAGGCTAAGACTTACCCAAGAAATTTGGTTCTCAGTTCACTGTCAATACCATCACCCATTTGGGAAATAATTTTTGGCAGTGCAATCATGTCTTCAAGCGAAGTGCGAAAATTTACGATACATATTCTCAGAGCGTGAATGTCGCCTATCATAGCTACTGACAGAAATATCTCGCCACTTTTTTCTATCTCTTCTAAAAGTTGTTGATTCAATTCATTCAAATATTTTGCAATCTTTTCTTCGGATTGTGAATCTTTCAAGTCATCAGGGAGATACCTGAAAGTGGTAATACTTAAGTTGTTGGTCAGTCTTTGCAGGTTAGGATAGTTGGTCAGGTCCAAGAACAAATATTCTGCCAGACGGATATCATCCTGAATCATTTTCTGATATCCTTTTTTCCCTACTTGTTTTATCGCCAGCCAGACTTTTAGAGCCTTAAATCCGCGAGAATTTTGCATTCCTCTTTCAAAATAATTTATTTGGTCTTCATCAAAATTATAGTAAGATGGGTGGTATGAAAACGCATCGGTCAAATGATTGGGATCACGAACAAGGGCACACCCGACCTCAAGAGGATTGTATAACCATTTGTGAGGGTCAACAGCTACCGAATCGGCTTTACTTAATCCGGTTAAGTCTTTGGAAATTCCCGGCACTGCGGCAGCAAAACCACCATAGGCGCCATCAACATGGAACCACAAATTATTTTCTTTACAGAAATCAGAAATTTCATGAAGCGGGTCAATGGCACCGGTACTGACCGAACCGCCGGTGCCTACTACCATAAACGGTTTAAAACCAGAGCTAATATCCTCTCTGACTTGCTTTTTTAGATTATTCATGTCCATTTGCTGGTTGTCGTCTGTCTCTACCCACCTGATAGAATTGGTACCCTGACCAAAGAGGTCGGCTGCTTTTTGGAGCCAGGTATGGGTTTCTCCGGAGGCATAGGCAAGCAGTCTCTTTCCTTTATCTGAGACCAATCCTTCCTGACGGATATTCCAGTCGGCCATTTCCGTTCTTGCGGCAAGATAACAGATGAAGTTGGCCATATTGCCGCCACTGACCAAAATTCCACCGCAATCTGACGGATATGATATTAACTCTGCTATCCACTTAACAGACTGTGTTTCAATTTCGGTTGCCACCGGAGACAATTTGTATGCGCCAACATTTGGATTTATAACAGCCGCAAACATGTCTCCCAAAATTCCAATCGGCGCCGCCGATGCAGAAATGTATCCCCAAAATCTGGGATGAGCATTGAAAAGAGAATTATTCAACAGTTGCCCGGTAACTAAATTCAGAACTTCCCCAATATCTGCTCCTTCTGCTGGGAGAGAGGCGGATGAATCTAACATCTTTTTAAGTTCTTTTACATCTTTTGCAACTGCAACCGGATAATCCCTGATCGATGATAAGAACTCTGAAGCTTTATCCACCAAAGAGTATCCAAGTTTTTTAAATTGCTCGGCAGACATATCTAACGGGGCAGTTCGGTTGAATAAATCTTTGTATTTTTCATTTTCCATAGTTGAATTCCTCGGTCTATATATTTATCTTAATCCTTCAAATCAGATTTGGAGAGACAACATACGAATGTTGAATTAAATTGTCTACATCATAAATTGCCATAATTTCCATTTGTTAATTAACTGGCGAGATAATAACATCTTACAAAAAGCAGCCGAAAACAATTCGCTAACAATGCTATTGACGACATTTCTTGACCGTTCAGTAAGTATTCCCAATAAAATGGAACAACTATTTCCACATGCCGTATAATTTCTTAATGGAATTAATAGGAAGGGATTTCAATGAGTTCAGACAAAAAAGAATTTCAGTCACATTCGTATTGTTATAATTGGTTGTTTGCGGTCATATTTTCAGTAGTGTTTCAAATGAGTTATGCTGAAGCACAAAATATTCAACCTGATAACAAAGAGCTTAAGGCATTAAAGCTGATGCAGGATGAACCCGATGTTGACGGCAAACTGGATGATGCCTGTTGGAAAAGAGCAAGTTTCACCTCTGATTTCCTGCAAAAAGAACCAAACGAATTTGGAACTCCCACAGTTAAAACAGAAGCAGCAATAGCTTATGACGGCACCTATCTTTATGTGGCGGCCAGAATGTATGACGACAACCCTTATGAGCTTCGTCAGGATATTGACCGGAGAGACAATCAGGGTGTGGCCGAGCAGTTTATTATTTCATTTGACACATACCATGACAAACGTACGGCATATGCTTTTGGAGTGAGTACATCCGGTGTCAGAATGGACCGGTATCATCCTGATGATAATCCTTTTAGTCGGGATTTTTCTTATAACCCGGTCTGGGAAGCAAAGACTTCCATAAATGACTCCAGCTGGACAGTGGAGATGAAAATACCGTTTTCGCAATTACGATTTAATAAACTGGATAAGCAAGTGTGGGGGTTAAATATTAATCGATGGATTCCGTCCAGAAACGAAGATATCTTCTGGGTCGTTATTCCGCGCGATGACAATGCTTTTGTCTCCAAGTTTGGTACCTTGACAGAGATTGAAAATATTGAACCCTCAAAAAGGCTTGAGCTGCTCCCTTATGCGGCCAGTGACGGAAGCTTCACCGGCAATTATCTGAACAACAACCCATTTGAAGATGGATCACAGGTAAAAGGAAGAATTGGAGCAGATCTAAAAATGGGATTAGGCCCCAACTTGACTCTGGACGCAACATTTAATCCCGATTTTGGACAGGTCGAAGCAGACCCGGCCGTCATTAATTTGTCTGCTTATGAAACCTTTTTTGATGAGAGACGTCCGTTTTTTACCGAGGGAAAACAACTTTTTGAAGGTGTTGGTCCCAGCTATTTTTATTCCCGAAGAATTGGCGGTGCACCTCACGGTTCTGTTGATGGGACTTTTGCTTCCAGACCAGCAAACAGCACAATCCTTGGGGCCACTAAAATTACGGGACGATTAAGTTCTGGAACATCGGTTGCTACTTTAGTTGCCCTAACCGACGAGGAATATGGAGAGTGGGCAGATACGCTGGCCAATGGCACTGCAGGAAATATAAGCAAAGAAAAAGTTGAGCCGAGAACATTTTATTTTGTTAACAAAATAAAACAGGAATTTGGCAAGAATAAATCAACGATTGGGTTTTTGCTAACGGCAGTTAGAAGAGATTTAAGTAACAATGACCCACTGGCAGAGATTTTGACTAAGAGCGCCCTAACCGGTGGCGCAGATTGGAATATAAGATTTGATGAGGGAAATTATGAGCTACTGGGACATGCAGGATTTTCGCATATTACAGGCGACAGCAAAGTCATCATTGCAAAGCAAACTTCCAGTGCTCATTATTTTCAAAGACCAGATGCTGACCATGTGGAAGTTGATTCTTCCAGAACATCAATGAGCGGATATACTGGGTCATTAAGATTTAGAAAAAACGGGGGGAAACATTGGCTTTGGAATATGGGGATTGCTTTAGAATCGCCTGGACTGGAGCTCAATGATGTAGGAATTTTGGGTGCTGCAGATGATATTGACGGATGGACAGGGATAACCTATCGCGAGAATACTCCCGATAAATTTTACCGTAATTATAATTTCAATGTCAATTACAATCAGGGTTGGAATTTTGGAAATGTAATCCAATATAAGAATCTAAATATTAATGGAAACTTGCAGTGGAAAAATTATTGGAATAGTTGGTTTTATATTGGCCGACAATTTGAATCTCTTACTGATAATAGAACCAGAGGTGGCCCATTAATGAAAAACAGGTCATCCTGGACATTTGAAGCTGGCGGTTCAAATAACTATGTTTCGAATACAAGACTTAATTTTTGGATTGGTGGATGGAAAGGAGACCCCGGAGAATCAGATTTTTGGATGGGTGGCGAAGTATCTTCTCGCATCGGAGACAAAATACAACTATCTTTAGCTCCTCGTTTTTCGTTAAATGATGACAATTATCAATATGTGGATGTTATTGATAGCGCCGGCCCATCAGAAACATTTGGTAAATCATATCTGTTCGCCCGACTTGAACAGAGTAATATTTCATTGCAAATTAGGTTCAACTATTACTTTACTCCTGATTTATCTCTTCAAGTTTACGGAGAGCCGTTTGCGGCAAGTGGAAAATATATAGACGAGGGAATTCTGGCAGAAGCTGGTAATAATGAGTTTATCCCAACGGGTAACGATCGCTCGGATTTAGATTTTGGATATCAGTCATTTAGAAGCAACCTTGTTCTAAGATGGGAGTATATGCCGGGCAGTACAGCCTATTTTGTCTGGCAGAGAAATTTGAGTGACAACAAAGACCCGGGCCGAACTGTGAGACCATCCAATTTATTTGATAGTTTTGGATCAACAGGAACCGATTTTATTGGAATAAAAATCAGTTCCTGGATTTCTGTAAGCTAATATATTCTTAAGGAGCAATACGCCCTTGCGGGGTAGCTCCAAGTAACCGCTGAAGCAGGGGGTCGTTTAAATTTATCTTGTAAGTTGCAAACAACTCGGCGGCATCAAAAATCTCGTTAGAGCGGCTTGGGTACTGAGAAAGTATTGAATAAAGTTTTCTGAAACCATAATTGCTGTTGGGGTTCATCTTAAACGCCTCCCAGCAGATATCAATGCCTTCATTTATCAAAACGGTATCATTATTAACTTTGCCAAGTTCAACTTTTGCCAGACCCAAGTCCTGGGCGTAAAATATATTTTCCGGATTTGACTCTGCAAATGCGGAGATTGAATCATGCATTAAGTTTACCAAAGAATCAACAGCTCCAGTATCACCTTGTGCAGCCAGCAGATCTCCCAAAAGAAGATAGCTCTGCCAATATTCCGGATAAACTTCAATAATTTTTTTAGCCATTAATTCCGCTCTGGTTGTATCTTTTTGTATGAGAAGCTCATTAAATATTCTTATGGAATTAATTCCAACTCCGAGGAAAACCCCGGTAGCGTTTTCATCCCGATAGACTTCAGAACTTTCATAGCCGGAAAAATTATAGGTGTTCATGTAAAGATCATATCCCTTTTCCACATCAATATTTCTGGGCATGGCCTCTTTTTCCAGCTTGTATAACAGTCCGGTGGCATTGGCTCTCTGTCTCAAGTTCAACGGAGATTCTGCATACGGCAGAGAACTGAAATATATTGGCTGTTTAAACTCCCATCCGTTGCCGCTGTCAGTTTTCCTTATTGATTCAATAACAATTTCATCAACCATCATATCCTGAACTTTTACAACCCGGTCCTGATAATAATAGGGGCTTAAATAAGTCTGCCTTTTCCTCGCCTTATCAGTAAATCTTTTCGCCGGTCTTTTTGATTTCCCGCCTCTTTCTTCATATTCATTCCACAAAATCTGTTCATCGGTCAAAGAGATAGGAACTCCATGCCTGTTTTTCATTTGGGCAACATACCAGTCAGTATTAAGAAGGGATAAATTCACCACCCTGATATCTTTTCGGTAGTTATAAACTTCCTGGATGCACCAGACCGGGAAAGTGTCATTATCACCTGAGGTGAACAAGATTGCGTTTGGTTCACAGGTATCTAAGATGCTGGCCGCATAATTATATGGAATGAAATTTTTTGAACGGTCACTGGCATGATAATTGTGAGAAAAAGTTACGGCCGGCAGAAACACCAGAAGAGATGTGGCATATACGGCCGTTTTCATTTTGTCGGGATTGCTTTTTTGCACAGCATTTTTTATAATTTGCATCAAAGCGGAAACACCCATGCCAATTGCAATTCCGAAAAAGACAAATGCGGGTGTGAAGAAGTAATCACGGTTGCGCACTTCCAGATATGCGTCTCCGGTCACGGCGCTGTACCTGGTTCCATCGGCAAAATTCATATACAAGACCAACCCTACCGAGCAGAGTAATATCAAAGTCAAAAAGGGCAGGCCAATTTCTATCCTCTTTTTTATAGCCACAATCAGTCCCAGCATTCCCAGAGCAAAAAACGATAAAATAAATGACCAGCCTGTTTCTGAATACTGCTCCTCAAAATAAGACCAGAAGCCCATGTGCGCATGTCTTCCAAGCTGATTTGACCATGATCCTCTGCGGTTGAACATTCTGTCAATCATGGAGGTCTGACCATATTGCTTACGGTCTAAGAAATTGACAAAGGTATTCATGTCACGTGAGGGATTGTTTTCATCAATCCTGGGATTAAGTTCTGAGCGAATTGGAATATAAAGATGAACTGACATGCCAATTAAGGCTATCATGATAATTCCGATCGCTGTTTTCCATTTGAAATCAACTTTCCCTTGAGATTTTAAGGCAGCTCCGGCATATCCAATAAGTACGGCAATAATTGTAAAGACCAGATATTTTGTCATGCTGGTATTAATTTCGAAAAGGAAATCACTCAAGAAATAAATTGGTATTAGTATAGCCGCCATCGAAATATATTTATGTATCGGCTTAATCTCTTTTGATAAGATCAGAAATGGAAGGAACAGAAACAGAGCCGAGTTGGTAATGATAATATATTCTTTGAAACCAATCATCACAGAAGAGACCGAGGCAATAGCAATAAGGATGGCCCAGTTTATTTTTTTGTAGAGGTAAACAAATATGCCTACTCCCATAATTACGGAAATAACTTTAAACAGACCCGCCTCTGGCAATATCATTATTAAAATAAGTTCAACAATTCCAAAAAGGCTCAAAACCACCCAGTCTTTTGGCTCTGCTTTTTTATTTAGTATGAAGAATATGGAAGCAACAGGAACAACCAAAAATACGGTCATGTGAGCCCCTATGCCCAGCAAGGCCAGATAAAATACAAGAATTAAAGTCTTGGCCTGAGCCATAGTGCCCCGTTGTTCATAAAATTTTATAGTGAGCCAGATTATTGCCACCGACAGGGCCAGAGCCATGCCATACACTTCAGCTTCCACCGAGTTTGCCCAGTTGGTTCTGGAGAATGCTACAAATAGGCCCCCACAGATTCCCCCAATATAGGCGATAAATCTATTTAGCTTATTATCTCTTTCTTCTCCAAAGAAATAACCGACCATTCTAACTGTCAGCAGATAACTGAACACGGCCGTAACAGCCGAAGAAATTACTGAAATATAATTTATTCGGTAAGAAATATCTTCCACGAACGGAATTATGGAGAATATTCTTCCAATCAGAACAAATAGGGGGGTGCCCGGAGGATGGGGAATTCCCAGAATATATGCGCAGGCAATAAACTCACCGCAATCCCAGAACGGAATAGACCTCTGCACCGTTAAGGCATAAGTAATAAAAGAGATCACAAATACCAACCCGGC
>JACZYS010000006.1:14595-26430 GCA_022570975.1 Candidatus Zixiibacteriota bacterium
TAAATAGGCATTGGTTTTGTCAAATTTTGTCCCGTTTATCTGATTTGTGTCAAATTCTCCGGTCAAGGTACCTCCTAAAGCAAATTTCTTATTAAGCCGACAATATATATAGACCATATAATCGGTAGAAGCAAAAAAAATAATAATTATCTGGTCAACGACAACTGTAGATTTTACCCTTTCGCAGTGGTTTCGATTCAAATTTCCGGAGGCAGAAATGTTTGCTTGGTGTACAATTTTATTCGTTTTGGGAGTTTTGGCCTTTGTTGACTCTATATTCAACATGGGAGACATTTTCAGAAAAGTGAATTCTGTATTTTTTATGCTGATATCAGTTGGACTCTTGGTCAGAACGGCTACCAAAATGAAAACACAAGAACATGAAAACCTTGAAGATCAGATTTCCAAATTGAAGCAACAGGTTAAAATACTGCAGGACGGTGAAAAGAAGTTGCAAGAGTTTTAGCCAATTATTTCTTTTTCTTCGGCGACCAGTATTTCTCTTACTTTTGATATGAACGGATAATTTGGAAATTTTTCCAGAAGTAACTTATAAATCTCTTTAGCTTCTTCTTTTTTAGTTTCATCAACAAAATAATAATCAGCCTTTATTTTCAAACAGTATGGCAGGTAATATGATTCGGCAAATTCTTCTAACATTCGCTCAATGAGATTAAGGGTTTCAAAACTGTCTGCATTCTTTATTGTTTGCCTAATGAGCTTGTATAAGGCCATGTCACCTAAAAGCCTGCTATTGTTGTCAACAATTGAAAGATAGCTGATTCTTGCAGAATCATACGAATTTTTCGAGGAATAAAAATATGCCTCCGAATAATGATTGATTATTTCTCTGTTTGCCGAAGCCTCATCTATTACCAGAATCAACTCCAGAGCATCATTGACATAGAAACCTCGCGGAAAGTCCACAATCAGTTTATTCAAGGCTGCTTTGCAGGAATCAATATTTTGCTGATAGAAATCTATGAGTGCCAGATGAAAGACAATTTTTTCTTTATCATCTTTGATGATATGTCTGCTCAACAGAGCTTCATATTCCGTTTTTGCTTGGTCAAATTTGCGAAGCTTCAGAAGGCTGAGAGGTTTGGCCAGTTTAGATTTAAGCAAACCTATTCCACCTTGATAATAATTTATCACTGAATCATAATAGATGAGCGAGGTATGGTAATCGTTGAAATTATTGGCATAAATCTCACCAATTTGAAAAAGAGTTTCTGACCTTGATTGGATTACATCAATTTTTTCAAAGAGTGTGTCATATACGGCGATAGCTTCTTTGGTAAAGCCAGATTTGCTTAGTGCATCGGCGTATTTGAAATAGGTGTCATTTAAAACTGTGCTTGATTTATTGTGACGGAGTATGTATCTGCTCATTTTGATTGTCTGCGGATAGAGCTCTTTATCATAGCATTGGTTGAGAAAACTAACAAGACCTTTGCCGTTATTGTTATCTAATGAATCCAACCGGATAGAGAATTTGAAAGCGTCATCAAAACGGGCAGACAGCAAGTACAAAGAAGTGAGCATACCGGTGATAGCTTTGCTTTGGGTTTCTCTTATATAATCGGTCATCACTTTCTCTGTGATTGACGATGATTCCGGAAACTCAAACAATGATTTGATTCTTTTTGGGGCCTCGGCAGTTGACTGGGTAGTGTCTGTCATTCTTAAGCAATATTCAGAGGCGGCTTTTGCATACTCTCTTTGGTTTTTGTAGATATCCCCCTTTTGCAGGGCAAAAAGTTTCTTTTCGGAATTTGCAATTCTCAGTGAGTCAATAAGCTCAATTGCCTGTTCATGGAGATTGAGCAGTTTCAAATTATTGATTACCGAGATAAACTTATTTTTGTCATTATCTTTGATAAGGGAAACAGCCTGATTAAATTGGACCATTGCTTCATCTGTTTTTTCCTGCTTGGCCAAAAATTTCCCCAGAGTAATATAGTAATAATAATGATCGGGGCGTTTTTTTATCTGCCGGCGCACCAACTCTTCTCCTTTTTGATAATAAGCAAGATTTTCGTAGCACCTGAGCAGTTGGGAAATCACCGAGGGGTGGGTTGGATCGTCTTCATAAATGCTTTCAAGCAGAGCAGAAGCTGCCAGATAATTTTTCTCCAGCATCAGCCTTCGTATAACTTTTAGCTGGTCATTTGTTTTCACTCGACGGGATGTGATGTTAAGAACATTGTTCTTAGGAAGCTCTTTAATCTTCCCGGTTGTATCTCTGGTTCTGAGTCCTTCCGCATGCAGGAGAGGCAAAACAAGCAGGAAGACCAAAGAAATAGTAAGAACGATTCTTGATTTTGACATAACTAAGTAAAAAATATCTTCTCAACCAAATTGCTATTTTTGCTGCTCGGCGTTTAGGAGCGCTTTAAAATACGCCTTAATCTGTTTTTCATATTGTGGCGGATAGCTGTCACCCAGATAATTGTTAAGTCTGTTTTCAAACTCCTGACGATTGTTGAGAATATCGTTGGTCAATTCCGGTGGCAAAAAGACAGCTTCTGTTGTGGCCGTGTTTGATTTTCTCTGATCGGTAAAATCTTTGCGGTATAATGAGCGGGAAGCTTCCATCATTCTGGAATAAATTTTCAACTGTCTTTCCAGAATCTCCTGCCCAATTTCACCGGTCTGCATTGCTTCTTCAATTTTTTTCATCTCTTTGGCAATTTCATCCAGCCGCCCCAGTATTTGTCTTGAGCCGCCGAATTCTTTGTTAAGTTCTTCCATTGATTTTCTTATGGCCGACTGTTCCGCGGCCAGTTTTCTCATTGCCTCTTTACCCTGTGCACCGGGTTTCGGGTTGGCACCCGGGTTATTGCACTGGCTCTGGGTCTGTTTATTAAGCTCACTTTGTTGTTCAGATATTGATTGAAGTTTTGAGGTCGGCTTGCTGCAGCTGCCGCCTTTGTCGCAGTTATTCTGTTGATCAAGTGATTCCATAAGTCTGACAGCAGCCTTGTTGAGGTAGGCCATGGCATTCTGTTGATTATTTGCTGCCTGAAATCCTTTTTTATTATCAAAGCCTGCTTTGGCCAGTTCCATATTCTGAATTGTTTGATTGAGCAGGGACTGAAGCTCGGCGGCAATAAAAGGAGACTGCTTGCCAAGCTCGGAAATTCTGTTGCCCAGGCCGGCACAGGAACTTATCAAATCCTGCTGGGCGGCAGCTATATCTCTTAAGACAATCGAAGCCGGGTCAATTCTTCCCGCATTCTTGAGAAGTTCTTCCTGGTTCTGAGAAAGATGGTTGGCGTCATCAATTGCATCTCTCATTGCTTTTTTGATTTTATCCTGATCGTCACCTTTCATAGCGGCCAGCTGTTGCTGCATTTGGTCAACCATCTCAAGCAGTTTTGTTAGCGCCTTTTTCCCCTGGTCTTTGGCACTTTCCTTGTTTTGGTCAGACATTGCCTTTGACATCTTCTCCATATTTTTATCAGCGTCTGTATTTTCTATTGCTTTAGAAAACTTTTCTGATTCCGGTGATTCTTTTAAATCAGGGTCTTTAAACAGCTCTTTTAGTTCTGCTACAGATTTTTTTAGATCGTTTAAAGACTCTTTGATGTTGTCCTCGCTCTGTTTCATGGAGGGGAGCTCTTTTTTGTCTGACTCGCTGGTCTTGTTATTCATCTCCTCCTGTCTCTTGGCAAGTTCCTCGGCCTGACGAAGCATGGCTTCCATTTTTTGTTCAAGCTGAAGTTTCTTAAGCAGGGCCAGAGTTCTTTTGAGCCTTTCCAGCAAATCTTTTTGTGACATCTCAAAATTCTTAATTGCTTCTTTTAGCTCCTGCTGATTCATTTTCTTGAGAGCTTCCATCAGCTTCTTTTGAGCCTCTTTCATCTCCGGAGTTGCAATTTCCGCATATAGTTTTTGGATCTGCTCCAATTTTTCTATTACTTCACGGCTGATGAGATTATTCTCGGCAACTTTTTCAACAGATTTATTCATCTGCTCAGCCATCTGCTCAATGTTTTTTAGTAGTTCTTCATTTTTTTGTGCAAGTTTTTCAATCTCTTTTTTGTTCTGCCAGTCCATTTTTTTGGACTGCCTGGTCTGAGATTGAAGTTTGCGGTTGATCTGTTTTAGCTGCTCGGTTAGTTCCTTACCGGTATTTAAGAGCTCTTCTGATTTTATTATTCTCTGTGCACTTTCACCCTCTATATCAGCTATCAGTTCATCAAGCGACGGCAGACGAGCAATATAACGGTTGGACTCGGTTATTTTTGAGCCTGAGATTCTGTCGTTGTCGGCGACTTCAAAATAGTACTGAACGTAATCACCCGGAAAAAGGTTCATAACGTCCAAATCCCAGTTAAATTCAATTTCTCCTTCGGTCTTAATTCTATCAGAAAAATGCAGTACGGCAACATTTTCATCGGAGATATTCCTCTGGGAAAAAATGGAGTATTTTAAAACCAGAGAAGAAAATCCATAATCATCATATATTCTCAATTTGAGCGGAAGCAACATTTCATCTGACAAATTGACATCAAAACCGGGACGGATAACATCTATCGACGGATACTCATCGGGAATTTCAGTAACGTAATATTCTATTGGGTCGGGGTTTTCTTCATCCAAACGATTGATAAGCCTTATGTAATAGGAAAACGAATTCTCTACCACAAATGACACCGTGGCTGTTTTGCCTTCTACTTTCATTGGGAGGTTACCGATTTCTTCGGTTATCAACTCAGCCGTCTCAACCGGCATATTGGTTTTAATCTGCATGGAAACCCGGCTGCCGGTAACAGCGGCAAGAGAACCCTTGTTTTCATCTATGACAGACGGTTCCTGCCCGGTATAATCCGGATAAAAGATGGAGAGTTTTATTTCATTGACTCGGGGACGGTCAACAACATCGATTTTTTTGATTTCGGTTTGTAATTTTCCCGACTCAACATAATAATCAAACGATTTGTTTACCTGCCTAAGATTTAAGACAAAACTCAACGAGTCTCCAAAATCAATTGCAAATTTTCTTTGCAATTTTAAGTCAATAATACTCTCCTGCCAGCTCCCTCCGGCATAGCGATAATGGATTATTGCTTCATCTGGAAAGTTGTCTCCGGTCAGAAAACCGCCGATGGTGATGTCTCTGTATTTTATCCACTCACCGGAAGAGGGATTGGCCGCAAGTCTGTAACCTAATGGCGGAGCAACAACGGAAGTGGGGTTGGAATAAACATTGTAAGAGTGGCTGAAAAGTCCGGGAAGGATTAAGACAAACAAAGTTGCAACAGTCGCTGCGACGGCAAGTCTTTTTGAGTTTCTCAAAAACGAACTAAATGAAAGAGCCGAATCAAAATTAACCGAGGACATTTTTTCTAAGGCCTGTTTGAGATTAAGATTAATTAGATCTTTGGAAAAACTCTCCGGGGCTTCATTACGGGCAAACTGTATGGCTGCTACCAGCCTCCCTTTTAGATCGGGATAGTTTTTTTCCAGACTGACGGCAACATTATCAATATTTCCTTCAAACAACTTAGCAATAGAGTAACGAGCAAAAAAGTAAATGGTCAGTAAAGCCGAAAGGACCAACAGTGATATTTTTATGGCAACCGGAAGGATGACAATATTTGCCACCAAGGTTAAGATGAACATGGTGAGAACCAAAGAGGTGATTGTGGTCAGCAGTCCGGCGGTAAAGAGAATGATTTTCTGTTTCAACAAAATAAGTTTCAACTTACTTATCAGCTTATCCGGAGAATTTATCTTATCCATCTGTAAACCTCTTTTTTTAAAAAATATTTATTTAAAGTTCAGTAACAGTATCTAATACAACAGGGCATAACTGATTATGTTCACACCCATTTTAAAGGCCTCAAGCCGTTTTTCCGGCGGGTCATTATGAACGGCTGCGTCTTCCCATCCGTCGCCTATATCAGATTCAACAAGAAAATATAGGACCACTCTTCCGTTTAAAATAATTGCGTGCCCTCTGGGCGGTTTGCTGTCATGCTCATGTATTTTGGGAGGGCCGTTGTGGAAGTCATAAAAGGAGTGGTATATGGGATGGTTAAAAGGAAGCTCCACAACTTCTCTCTCCGGAAAAAGAGATTCCATCTCTTTTATGAAAGATCCGTTCATTCCATATGAATCATTTACAAATAGAAATCCACCTTTCACCAGATATTCTCTGAGCGTTTCTTTTTCTTCGCTTGTAAAAGATATGGGAGAATGGCCGGTGGCAAACAAGAATGGATAGTTAAACAAATCTGCATCGGTTAAAGAAATTTTGTGCTCAAAAGTATCTACCGGAAAAGATGACTCTCTGTTTATGAATCTTAACATATTGGAAACAGCAGAGCTTCCCCAATACCAATCACCCCCGCTTGAATAATGCAGACGGGCAATTTTTATCTGAGGCTTTTCTGTTTGTCCGGGTTGAGAACTCCTTTTTAATGTTCTTTCTAAAATGGCTTCTACCGATGACTGAGTAAACCCCTGCCCGGATGCAATAAGCAAGATAAGTATTAAATAAATAACAAATTTTATCGGTTTGGTTCCCATATTATAATATACACTAAAAATTGGATTTTTGATGAAAAAAATGAGACTAAAAACAGCTATTTTGCTTATTGTTTAGCCCATTTCAGACTAATGAATCAGTTTTGCCTGTGCAACCTCTTTTGCTTCTTCATAGACTGAATTTATGGAGAGATTTTTATCTCTGGCAATTTTCTTGCAGTCTTCGTATTCCGGCTCGGCCGAGTATATTTTTGAAGCTTTTTTCCCAATTTTTATTCTGATTTTGCCATGTTTGGTTTCAACCGTTGTTGTTTCTCTGGAAAGTATTGACCTGTTTATTCTCCGGACTCTTATTCCCAGAGTTGGGATCTCTGAATAAATTCTTTCCAGTGTCTTTTCTACATTTTCATTTTTAACCATAACACTCAGCATTGTTGCCGGGCGGTTTTTTTTCATCTGAATTGGAGTGAGATATAAATCCAAAATCTCTCCCCCCCAAATTCTCTCTGCCGCAAATGAAATCTGCTCAGCGCTTATATTATCTATATTTGTTTCAAGGAGAGTTATTTCTTCTGTTTTGAAATTTGAAGAAACTTCTTCAGTCTCACCCAGCCATACTCTCAAGATGTTTGGAATTTCTAAATCTCTACTGCCGGCCCCATAACCAATTTTTTGCAAGGTCATCTCTGGCATGTTCCCAAATGATTCTGCAACAGTTGCAATGATAGCAGCACCGGTGGGCGTGGTCAATTCAGAATTTATACCTTTCGAATAAAGAGGGATATCTTTCAAAATTTCAAGTGTTGCCGGCGCCGGAAGAGGGATTTCTCCATGCTGGCATTTTACGAAGCCACTGCCAACATGAATTTTTGAACAGAATATTTTCTCAATCTTAAGTTCATTAAGTCCAATGACGGCTCCAACAATGTCGGCGATTGAATCAACCGCCCCTATTTCATGAAAATGAATCTCTTCGACATTTTTTGAATGTATCTTAGCTTCAGCCAGGGCGAGTTTATGAAATATTTTTATTGATCTATCAATTATATCTTTGCCAAGCGAGGAATTTTTGAGAACAGCTACGATATCTTTATAGGTGCGGTGGGCGTGCTCATTCTGCGGTGAGACATCTACTTTGAGAGCAGAAATTGAGTTTTTTAAAACCGGATTTGATTTTAGTTCAACTTGCGGAAGGTTTAATTTTTTTAATTCAGATTCGCATTTTTTCAGGTCCATACCCAAATCTGTCAAGGCACCAAGAATCATGTCGCCGCTGATACCTGCCGAGCAGTCAAAATATGCTATTTTCATAATTTCATTCCGTTATTCCATAATCCCGGCAAAATATCCGGCACCAAATCCGTTATCAATATTCATCACGGCAACCCCCGGAGCACAGCTGTTGAGCATGGCAAGCAGAGCCGACAGCCCCTCAAAACTGCTCCCATAGCCAACAGAGGTGGGAACGGCAATCACTGGCTTATCGGTCATGCCGGACACAATTGAGACTAAGGCACCTTCCATTCCGGCCACAACAATAATTGAATTAACTTTTTCAAATTTCTCTTTTTCGTTGAGCAGTCGATGAATCCCGGCCACACCAACATCATAAGAACGGCCAATTCTGTGCCCCATCAGCTCGGCCGTAACGGCTGCTTCTTCTGCTACCGGGATATCAGAAGTTCCGGCAGATAAGACAAGAATATCTTTGCATTTTTTGGGTGGACTGCTTTTTCCTGCGGCAATGATTGATGCTTCTTCGTAGAAGTCTGCATTTACATCCTGCAGCATGAATTCCTGGTAGATTTCTTTTGTTGCTTTGGTAGCCATTACAAAAGAATGGCTTTTTGTCATGGTCTCAAAAATCTGAATTATCTGATTAGTTTTTTTCCCTTTGCAGAAAATGACCTCGGCGTACCCGGTGCGGAGTTGGCGGTGGGTGTCCGGACGGGCAAAACCCAAATCCTCAAATGGGAGTCGGTTCAAAGATGATACGGCATCTGACACTTCAATTCTTTTCTCCTTAACATCAACCAGTAATTTTTCAATTTTGTCTCTGTCCATTATTGGCTGCTCTTGAGAAAATGATTCATGCTTCCGCTTCGGTAGCCTGACGGATCCAAAACAACAGACTTATAGCCTATTTCTTTTAGTCTTGTTTCTATTTGCTTGAAAAGTTTCTCAGTTATCAGTTCATTCATTTCTATTTTATCAATTTCAAGTCGAGCCTTATCCTCGCTAATTCTTACTCTGAAGTTCTTGAATCCAAGCCCCTGAATAAAATCTTCCGCCTTTTCAACCAGTGCAAGTTTTTCTTCGATGATTTTGGTCCCATAGGGAAACCGGGTGGAAAGACAGGGCTGTGATGCTTTATCCCAGGTGGGAAGGTTTAATTCATGGGAGAGAAAGCGGATATCTTTTTTGGTCAGTCCTGCATCTTTTAGAGGACTGAAGACATTAAACTCACTGGCGGCAGTCATGCCGGGACGGTAGTCAGTTATGTCATCATAATTCGTGCCATCGGCTACTTTGTTTAAGTTATGTTCTCTGGCAATTTCTGCAAGCCGGTCAAAAAGCATGCTTTTGCAATGATAGCAGCGGTCATATGGATTGGATGCGAATTCTTGATTGCTCAGTTCATTTACATTAATGATGATATGTTTTATTTTTAATTTTTTTGCAAAGTTCTTGGAAAATTCAAGCTCGCTCGTTTTATAAATGGCAGAATGGGTGGTGACGGCAATTGTTTTTTCTTTTAGAACATCAACAGCTATTTTCAAAAGGAAAGAGCTGTCAACGCCTCCGGAAAAAGCAATCAGCAAAGATTTTTGCTCTGCAATCAGTTTTTTGAGATATTTAAATTTATCAGATATCCCTTTCTTCATGCAAATAATGAACGGAAATTTAATGAAGTAAGCAATTGAAAGTATTTGGTGGTTTCTCAAACAGAAAAAACCGGAGGGTTGCTCCGGTTTTTTTCAGGTAAAAGATTTATTTGAATCTTTTGGGTCTTCTTGCTTCCCATTCAACAACAATGGGGCTGGCAACAAAAATGGAACTGTACGTTCCTACAATTACGCCCATAATAAGAGCTAAGGCAAAAGACCTTAATACCTCGCCGCCAAAGAAATACAGTGTGCCCACCACAAGAAGTACGGTCAATGATGTATTAATCGTTCTCGAAAGAACTTCATTGATGGATGTATTAATTGTGGAAGCAAACTCCCCTTTGGTCCTGAATTTTTTCAGGTTTTCTCTTATTCTGTCATAAACAACTACCGTATCTGTCAATGAGTACCCGGCCAGTGTCAGTAGGGCGGTCACTATTAACAAGTCAAATTCCTTACCCATCAGATAGAATATTCCCATTACGGCCAAAACGTCATGGAAGGTAGCAATTGTTGCCGCAATACCTGAACGGAGGTCAAACCTTATCCAGATATAAAGTACAATTCCAAAAAGTGAGAGCATAATTGCCAGTTGAGCATCTTTGCGAAGTGTTTCACCCACTGCCGGGCCGATTATATGCTCAGATGCAATAGAGAAATTATTACCTTCGAATTTCTCGGCAATAACTTTTTTCATTGCCGTCACTCTCTCTTTTCCTTCACTTTCCGTTTGCGGGCTTTTCAACTTAATGATGAAAGTGTAGGGAGAGGCTGCAAAATCACTGACCGATGTAATCTGGGCATCCGAAAATTGGGCGTCCAGTTCCGCCCTTAAGCCTTCAATGGTTACTTCTTCATCAAAGTATCCGGTGATCATAACTCCTCCGGAAAAATCAATTCCCAGATTGGCCTTACCCGATACAATCATAAAGAAAGCATAAAAGCCAATTAAGACCAGCACCGTGGATATGATGAAAGCTGTTTTGCGAGCACCGATAAAGTCAATATCGGTCTGTCCAATTATTTTAAACATAATAAATTATTCCTTCACTAATTTAAATACTTATTGAGCTATATTTTTTTCTGATATCAAAAATCTGCTTGGTAATTACATAAGCAGTATATAAAGAGATAGAAACACCCCAGAAGAGTGTAACTGCAAACCCTTTAATTGGACCGGAACCAAGAAGAAACAGGGCCCCGGCTGTTATCAGAGTTGTCACGTGGGAATCAAAAATAGCTACAAAAGCACGGTTATAACCGCTGTCTATTGCCGCTCTAACTGTTTTTCCGGTTCTAAGCTCTTCTCTTATTCTTTCAAAAATAAGAATGTTGGCATCGACGGAAATACCTATGGTCAGAATAATTCCTGCAATGCCCGGCATGGTTAAAGTTGCCCCCAATCCGGCCAATATTGCAAGAAGGAAAAAGAGGTTAAAAACCACTCCAATATCTGCAATGACACCTGATAGACGGTAATAGACACCAATATAAAGAAGCACCAGAGCCAAACCGGCTAAAGAAGAGTAAAACCCTTTTCTAATTGAATCAGCACCTAAGGTTGCTCCAACAACATTTTTTTCAATAATTTCAACCGGTGCAGGAAGCGCTCCGGCTTTGAGGACGATTTCCATATTGCGGGCGTTTCTTACAGTTGCAGAAGACCCCATGGTTATTTGTCCCCGTTTTCTGATTTTGGAGTTGATAAAAGGAGCAGATTCTACTCTGCTATCGAGAGTAATTGCCAGTGGTTTATCAATATTGGCTCCGGTTAGCTGGGCAAATCGGGATGCTCCCTCACCTGATAACTGGAAATTAACCACATATCCGCCTGCGGTCGGATCACGGCTGAATGAAATATTTTCCAGGAATTTACCCAGAAACTGGACTCTTTTCTTTAACAGATATAAAGTGAATATTTCGCGATTATTCCTGATTTCAGATCTGGTTGACCAGGAGAACTCTACATCTTTGGGGATGAGTCTTTTCACCTGAGGCAGATTAAGCCACTTGTCAATCAGTGCCCTGTCTTTCTTATCAACCGTATAGCCGGGCCAGGAGGTAGCTGTTCTGGCATTATATAAAGAAAGCTCAAGCCTGGTCGCCAGAGGATTTGTTTCATCATCCAGCCCAAAATCTTCATCAAAGGCATATGGGTCAGAATCCGGATCAGAAAGGGAGTCTCCAATAAGCTCAGCTAAAATATCGCTGCGGTCATCGGAAAAATCTGGCTCAACAGGTTTTTCTTCTTCAATTGTCTTCATTAGCTCCAAAGTTTTTTTATTATTTCTTGCTCCATTTTTTATTTATCCATAAATGTTTGGCCAATTTTGTGTTAGACTATTAATATAATTTACCCAGTCTGGTTTTCCTAGTAACTCAATATAAAGAGTCTCAAATAGTAAAGTTTCTACAATTGCACTGACTCCAAGTATACCAAAGGCAGCAT
>JACZYS010000155.1 GCA_022570975.1 Candidatus Zixiibacteriota bacterium
GTTTATGGGGATTGACAGAATGATAACTCCCGGACGTTATGATTTCAGCGGTGAGAACTCGTGCAAGTCGGTACTCAAGAAACTTGCCGAGGCAGATTTCCTAAAAATTAAAATGACTTTCCCGGAAGGAAGCAGAATTTGGGATGTTGCCAGCGCAATGAAAGATCAGCTGTTTTTGGACTCGGCAAAAGTTGTCGGATTTGACTCAGATTCTTCTTTTTTGACAAGCTATGGGATTGCATCGCTTGAAGGTTATCTGTATCCTGAGACTTACTTTTTTAGATGGGGGATATCTGAAGAGGACGCATTATCCGAAATGGTTGGGATTTTTAAAATTCAGACGAAATCTCTCTGGAAAGATACAGTCAACACCGGATTGAGTCTTGCAGAGACAATTATAATGGCTTCAATTATCGAATCGGAAACAGGCTCCGGCGCCGAGCGGGGGAAAGTGTCATCGGTATATCATAACCGTCTCAAGAAAAAAATGAAACTTCAGGCCGATCCCACCGTCATTTACGGACTGGGCGGGTTGGACAGAGACTTGATGAAACGTGATTTAAAAAAAGATACGCCTTTTAATACTTATCTTCATAAAGGTCTCACCCCGGCGCCAATCAATTCCCCCGGGCTTGAAGCAATAAAAGCCGCCTTGAATCCTCCCGAAACAGATTACTTATATTTTGTAGCGGAAATTGACGGCGGTCATTATTTCTCCAGAACCAATGCCGAACATAGCCGGGCGGTCAGACGAATCAAGAAAGAAAAAAGAGAAAAGAAGAACTAAACGGCGACATCTTTATTGTTTCTCTTGATTATCAGAGAAGCCAACTGCTCAGCAGCTTCCTGAATTAATGATTGCGATTTTTTATTAGTGAGCTCACCTGAAATTGAACTGAGTGTGACCAAACCAATTACTTTTTCATCGTAAATCAGCGGCTGTATCGTGAGAGATTTTGACTCATTGTTAAAAAGCAGTTTTTTCTCAAAGAAATTACCTGAAAAATCAACCGGACTATCAATTGTATTAGCCACACCTTTTTCTGCAACCTTGATAAGCAGAGAAGATTCAGAAGGTAAAGTAATTGTCAACCCATCCCTGACAACTCCGTTTTCCCAGGTAGAAATGGCGGCCAGCTGATTGGTCTGTTGCTGATTCAAAATTAAGACCGAGCGGTTGATAGACAATTTCTCAGCTAAGTTGCTGCTAAACTCTACAAATAGATCTGAAATGTTATCAACTGAAATTCTGCTCTGTTTTACAATTTTCTCACTTGGAGAAAATTCTTCAGGGTTTTGTTTTGCTTTATTCATTTCATCTAAAAATCGCAATAAGTGTTATTTATGAGATATCTCTTTTTAGATTATATTTTCTAATCTTGCGCCAGAGGGTTGTTCTGCCAATCCCCAGTTTTTGCGCCGATTGGGTGTAGTTCCAGTTGTTGTCATCGAGAACTTTTATAATCACGTTTTTTTGATTATCTGCCAGCGAATCTTTTGAACTGACTGCAAATTCATCCGTCATGTTTGTCGAATTGCCAAAAACAGCCTCCGTTACCGGCTCTGTTTCTGTTCTTGCAAATCTGATATCGGATGAGTCAATCAATTTGTTTCTGCAGATAGCGGCGGCTTTGGTAAGTATCTCTTTTAGCTCTTTAAGATTGTTGGTCCATTTGTGCGACAACAGTTTGTCCACGGCCTCGGGAGAAATCATAATTTCCCCCAGAGGAGAAATCAGTCTCAAAAAATATTGGCAGGTTATTTCCAGATCTTCCATTCTTTCAGAAAGAGGATAGGTGACAAGGGGCATCTGATTAAGAAAATGAAACAATTCTTTATTAAACTTTTTTTCAGCTGTCATTTTTGTCAGTGATTGAGTGGATGAAGCAACGACTCTGATATTGTTAATATCAAAATTAAAATCCAGATTGCTTTCATTATACGAAGTCAATGCCGCGGCCAGTTTCTCTTGAAGTGCGAGAGGCATTTTGTTTATCTGTTTCAAATATATAGTGCCGTCTCTTTTCTCGTCGTTATTTTCGGAATAGAAAATTTCTGTCATGCTCGTTTCTGATTCTGTTTCACAGTTGATCAGGTGAAAGGCTCTGTTTCTGTATGATGAGTGGTAATGAATTGTTTTCGCTGACAATGTTTTTCCACTGCCGGATGGGCCGGTGATTAAGATGGGGATTTCCGTATCCGAAATTTTCATAAGTTTTTCTTTTAATTGCATGATTTCCTCAGAAATACCAACTATATTGTCAAAGCTCGATCTCATGGCTATTTGAGTTTTGTATGCAAAAAGTTCTTCGGTCATACGGCTGAAACGAATTTTTTTCTGTATTTGCTGAACTATTATTTCTGTTGAAGTTGTAAGCTCTGCAAAATCAATTTGCGGTGAGTTCAATTTCTTAACCAAATCTACACTTTTTGAGCTTTCACCAAGTAAAAGTATTTCCGTATGCGGCGATGATTTTCTTACTTCTTTTATAGTCTCAATTATTTTGCTTGTCTCACCTGAAATCGTAAAGAGGAGGAGGTCAAATTTCAGACTATTTAGAAGTGTCTGTGCTTTCAAATAGCTCTCGGTTTGGGTGATTTTATATTCGGCTTTTGAGACTAAGGTTGCAATCAGTTCATTTATTTCCAGAGAACCGGTAATTACCAACAGATTCCCTATTTCATTACTTCTTTTCATAGTATCAGTTATTCCTCTTAAAAGTTAATACTGTGGTCAATTGATCGTCTTTGGTTGTTTGGCAATAATCCAAGCGGCAGGACCTGGCCAATTCTTCAATTTTTTCTATTTCATCAGGGCCAATACCTCTCATGTCCGTTCTGGATTTGATTTTCATGGTAACCTTGCAGTTGTCAGTAGAATTAGTGAGATATATGGAGACTTTTGATTTGCTCCTTCCATGAATACTTATCACTTTCTTAAGCAGGGCGGAAATCTGTGGTTGCGATATGGCAAAATCTAAATCTCTGGAATAATTTTCTATTGTAACCGGTATAACCGAGGCCGTTTTGCTGTTTGAAGAAATCCGGCTTTCAACAGCCAGATCCAGTTCAATGAGCAGGTTAATTTTCTGTTCAGATTTTTCCATTTGCCAAGAAAGTATGGGTTTTTAACATTAGTCCTGATTCAGATTGAAACCGGAATTTACGCCTTTATCTTATATCTGTTTCAGACCGGTACATAATTAAGATATCGACCTGCAATTGATATCCTTTAGTCGGTAAAAAGTCCCTTATATACCAATAAATCCGCTTGACTTCTTAACCTGTTTTCAATAACTTTTCCTATGCCACTAACAAAGCAACAGGTTGAACATATAGCCCGTCTTGCCCGGTTAAATATCACTGAAAAAGAGGTAGAAAAGTTCTCAAAAGAATTGGCTCTGATTGTAGATTACTTTGAGCAGATTGCCGCCGTTGATACTACTGATATAGAGCCCAGAGACCAGTTTATAACGGCAGAAAACGTATTTCGTGAAGACAGAGTAAAGGAATCACTGCCTCAGAAAAAAGCCCTTGAAAATGCGCCGGACAGTGACGGCGAGTATTTCCATGTTCCCAAGGTGATTGGGTAATGGCGGCAAAAGTGGTTGCAATTATTCCGGCCAGATACAATTCCCAGCGATTCAACGGCAAAGTTCTCTATCCCATTGCAGGAATGCCCCTTTTATATCATATCTGGAAATCTATTTCATCTTCAAAATCGCTCAACCAATTACTGATTACGACCGATGACAAAAGGATTAAAAATGCGGCCGAGTCATTTGGAGCCGATGTCCTGATGTCATCCAGCCGGCACAAAACCGGCTCTGACAGGGTTGCGGAGATATCTGAAAAAGTAAGCGGTGATATTTTCATAAATTTTCAGGCTGATAATTTTGGAATTAAACCTCCGTTCATAAACAACCTTGTTGCCAATTTCTTAAGAGATAAATCAGAAAAATATGCAACCGTTGTCAAAAAGATTAAAAATGACAATCTTCTTTTTAACCCCAACTGTGTTAAGACCGTTCTGGATCAGAAAGACTATGCTCTCTGGTTCTCCAGATTTCCGATTCCATACTTAAACAGCTTCAAAGGGAAAACCAGAAACTCTCAGCATAATTTTTGGGAGCATATAGGTATTTATCTTTTCAGAAAATCCGGACTAAGAAAGTATGCAGCCTGGAAAAGGTCAGACACAGAAAAAGCAGAATCACTTGAACAACTGAGAATATTAGAAAATGGGGGAAGAATAAAAGCGTACAAAACAACTGCAAATATAATTTCTATTGATAACAAAAATGACTTAAGGAGAATAAAAATTTAGAATGAGTAAGAATGTAAAATATATCTTTATAACCGGTGGCGTTGTTTCATCGCTTGGCAAAGGAATAGCCGCCTCCTCAATTGGGTTCCTACTCCAGAAGAGAGGGTTAAAAGTCTGCAACGCCAAATTTGACCCTTACTTAAATGTTGACCCGGGCACCATGAACCCATTTCAGCATGGAGAGGTTTTTGTGTTGGATGACGGTGCCGAAACTGATTTGGATCTGGGGCATTATGAAAGATTCTTGGATCAGCCCTTAAGCCGAACCAATAACGTTACCACCGGACAGATTTATAACACTGTTATTACTCGCGAAAGAAGAGGAGATTATCTTGGGGCGACAGTGCAGGTAATTCCCCATATAACAGAAGAGATAAAAAACAGATTGCGGCAGCTGGAAAAATCGTGCGGTGAGCCGGATGTGATTATTGCAGAAATCGGCGGTACCGTTGGAGATATAGAATCACTTCGTTCAGTAATTGATGATGATACAGCATTTGTAATTTTAGAACCAATTCAAGGAGAGAGTGGAATTATTGTTGCACCTGAAGGATTTTTACAAGAAGTAAGAAAACTTTGTGATGAAAAAGGAATTCTGTTAATTTTTGACGAAATACAAGCTGGTTTAGGTAGAACTGGACGATTATGGGCTTGTGATCATTGGAATACTGCACCAGATATTTTATGTCTTGCAAAAGGAATAGCAGGAGGAGTGCCAATGGGTGTAACTCTTGTAAGACCAGACATTCTAGCTTCAATGAACAAAGGAGAGCACTCTTCAACATTTGGAGGAAATCCAATTTCTTGTGCAGCAGGGATTGCAGCTCTTAAAGCATTAACTGAAGATGGATTAATTGAGAATTCTGAGAAAATGGGAAAAATTTTCAGAGAAGGATTAGAAAAATTAAAAGAAAAACACACTATGATTAGAGAGATTCGTGGTAAAGGACTCATGATAGGAATAGAGATGAAATTTGAAATCAAAGATATTCTAATGGGGTTAATAAAAGATGGAATTCTGATGTTATACTCTGGACGAAATATACTAAGAATTCTTCCACCATTAGTAATATCTGAAGAAGACATAACAAAGGTTTTACATGCTCTTGATTCTATACTAACAGAAGAGGAGCAAAAACGTAATGTACAAGGATAAAGTAGACGAAAAAATAATAGAATATCTAAAAGAAAACTCTAGAGAATCATTTGTAGACATTGGTAAAAAACTAAAGCTTTCTGAATCAGCAGTAAGAAGACGTGTAAAAAATCTATTAGGTAGTGGGTTAATTAAAAAATTTACTTTAGAACTTGGTGAAGAAAATGCTACTAGTGCAATTGTTTTAGTTTCAGTAGATTCTGCAACAGACACATCTAAAGTTTCTTCAAAACTAACTAAATTAGAAGGAGTAAAAACAGTTTATGAAATTACAGGTCAATACGACATTACAGTAATTATTAGTGCAGCAACAATTACTGAAATTAATAATAGTATTGATGCATTAAGAAAGATTCCAGGTGTAGTTGATACAAATACTGTAATTATTTTGAAAAAAGTAATCTAAAACGACTTTCGTTTCATAATTTCAATTCAAAACTAAATTAGGATCACTATTAGTTATTTTCAACGAACCTAGTACGAATATGTTTATATTCTCAATTTAGGTCAACGATTTTAGTAATGAATGATCCGAATCACTATGCAAATATTTACAATGCATATGACAAAAATCCAAAGAAGATTAGAATTCTAGATAGTACGTTAAGAGAAGGTGAACAACAT
>JACZYS010000156.1 GCA_022570975.1 Candidatus Zixiibacteriota bacterium
CTAAAAAATTTAGTGTAGTATTAATAATGTTCCGAATAATCCTGAGTTTTGGAGACCCTTACGAGGAAGGCTTTTGAAAACAAAGAATTGGAGAAAATGATTTTAGAATATTTTTGGTTACTTCTATACCTTCAGCCGCAAGATTTGCCGCTATGTATTGATTAGCGGCTACGCGGTTAAGGCCGAGTGATTGGGATAGCACGGCAAAAATGCCTAAAAGCCCTATCACCATCAGACTCATTGAGACCATGAGCTCCACCATTAACTGCCCGTCTTGCTGCCCGCTTCGCCGAACCGAGGCGAGAGTCGAAGCAAGGCTCTTCCTTTTATTTCTCATGGTTGAGAATGTCAGCTTTTGCGAGCGGGATAAAGACTAATCTGGATGACAAGCAGTTTGAAGAGAGAGCTTTCTCAGTCGGTGTCCAGGCAGATTTACGGATTGTTCTTCTTTCTCATCTGAGGTTCACTCTTTCGGCAGGATACGCCGAGGCCTATGATGAAAATTTCAATTATTTTTCTGATGAATATATGGTATCCCTGAAAGTTTTATGATTCAGCTTTTACATACATCTCTTGGGCTTCTTCCGGTATTACTTTTTTTGGCCGGCTTGATGGTCATGGACAGTTTTAAGTTGATAAGCCTTAAGAAAATTTTTCTGGCTATTTTAATTGGAGGCGCGGTTGCAATTGTCTGTGTTTATTTAAACGATTGGCTGATGACGTATTTTTCTGTTTCAAAAATTCCATTCAGCAGATATTTCGCTCCAATTACGGAAGAGACGCTTAAATCCTTTTACCTAATTTTCCTGATACGTACAAGCCGGGTAGGGTTTTTGGTAGATAGTTCCATTAGCGGATTTGCAATTGGGACCGGGTTCGCCCTTGTTGAAAATCTTTATTACTGGTTTATGCTTGAAAATTCCTCGACCTATCTCTGGGTGATTCGTGGTTTTGGAACAGCAGCTTTGCATGGAGGGACCTTGATAATTTTTGCAATTATTTCTAAAAGCCTATATGACAGGAAACTTGACAAAAAAACTTCTGGCAATTTTGTTCTTTTTTTTCCCGGGCTTATGATCGCCATTATTGTGCATTCATTGTATAATCATTTTATGATTCCACCAATTTATACTACCCTGGCTACATTAATTATTCTTGCATTAATGATCGTAATCATTTTTGATCAAAGTGAAAAAGCGACAACCGATTGGCTCGGCTCTGGTTTGGATGTGGACATGGACTTGATTGAATCAATTTCTTCCGGTGATATATCTGATTCAAAAATAGGAAAATATTTGAACACTTTAATAGACAAATTCCCTCCGGTGGTGGTGGCAGATATGCTCTGTTTGCTGAGGCTTCACGCTGAGTTGTCTGTTGCCGCAAAAGGAATTCTTCTGGCTCAGGAGGTAGGTGTCAAACTTGAACCAGATCCGGAAATAATGGGCAAGTTAAAGGAAATGAAATATCTGGAAAAATCAATCGGAACAACCGGGCTTTTGACGCTCCACCCTTTTTTGGGGAGTAATCCTCAACATAAGTGGCAGAGATCATTTTTGGAAAGCCAGGCGGCATAAGGAATCACTTCATTGATGAACGAGTTAACTATTAAAAGAGAGATTGAGTCACTGGAGCTTATAGTTAAGTTGATTGAAAAATTTGTTATTCAGCATAAGCTGGATAACCAGACCAGTTATCTGTTAAATCTTTCTGCCGAAGAGCTCTTTACTAATATGGTGAAATACTCACGCGAGGGAACCGGAGATATAAATATCATTTTATCCTTTGATAAGAACAAAGTTATGATGAAGTTTAAGGACCACGGTGTTGATGAGTTTGACATTACCAAAGCCAGAGAACCTGATTTTGATGCTTCTTTAGAAGATAAAAGAATTGGCGGGCTGGGGATTCATCTGGTGAAAGAGATGATGGATAAAGTTGAGTATGAATATAAAGACAGAACCAGTATCATAACTGTGTTCAAGAACGTGGAGAAATAAATGCTTGAGATTAATGTTGGAGAAAATGATATTATCTTTTTGAAAGGAAGATTTGACGCCGCCCAGGTTGAAACGGCCAAGAGTCATCTTGAAAAAGTAACCGAAACCTGCACCCTTGATTTTTCTGAACTGGAATATATTTCAAGCGCCGGACTGGGCGTGCTTATTGCTACTTATCAGCGGCTCAATAAAGACGGGCACAAGATAAAGCTCCGCAACATGTCCAAACTGGTCAGGGACGTTTTCAAATTCTCCAGATTAGACACACTCTTTGAGATTGAGTAATAATCCGTCTCAAATTTCTTAGTATGAAAATTGTTAGAAACAGTCTCATTTTATTTATTCTCATATTTTGTATTTCCTTCATAATCTCCAAACCTTACGTAATGGAATATTTTACCAACAAATATGACCGTGTCTTGTCCGGTCCGCCATATGACATTGCCAGTGAAGCTGCAAAGGAGCTCCATAAAAGTTTATCTGTTTGTGATCTTCACTGCGATGCACTCATGTGGGGAAGGGATTTGCTTGAAAAAAATGAATCAGGACATGTTGATATTCCACGAATGATTGAGGGAAATATTGCTTTGCAGGTATTCTCGGTGCCAACCAAAGTGCCCTGGAAAGTTAGTCAGTGGGGAACAAACCCTGACCAATTCAATACACTAAACTTGGCGGCAATATTTGGTGGCTGGCCACTATCAACCTGGTTCAATCTAACTGAAAGAGCTCTTTATAACGCCAAAGAACTAAATGATTTTGCTGCAAAATCAAGCGGCCAATTTATGGTAATTAGGAATTCTAAGGAATTGGATGAGTTTCTCAAAAAGAGAATCAGCAACAAAAATTTGACTGCAGGAATTCTGGCAATAGAAGGTCTCCATTCGCTTGAAGGAAATCTGGATGCATTAGATGAACACTTTGACGCCGGATACCGAATTATGGGATTGGTACACCAGTTTGACAACAGAATCGGGGGTTCATCATATGGTATGGAAAGAGGTGGACTAACAGAATTTGGATTCCAAGTTGTCAAGAAGATGCAAGAGAAAGATATGATTGTTGACCTGGCACACGCATCGGATGCATTAATTAAGGATGTACTTAAGATTACAACTAATCCTGTAATCGTAACCCACACAGGTGTAAAAGGAGTATGTGATAGAAGGCGCAACATAAGTGATGAACAGATTGTTGCTATCGCTAAAACTGGCGGATTGATTGGAATTGGCTTTATGAGAGGCGCCGTCTGCGGAATAACTGCCGGTGATATTGCGAAGTCAATTCGCTATGTCGCCGATTTAGTTGGCCTTGAATATGTTTCTCTGGGATCGGATTTTGATGGTGACAATCTCAATTTTGATGCAACCGGAATGGTACAAGTTACCGGTGCACTTATGAAAGAGAATTTTTCAAATGAGGAAATTGGATTGATAATGGGAGGAAACATTATCAGACTGCTGCGCAGTTCCCTCCCCAAGAATTAGCATTTTATTCCATAATGGCGTCCACTTCAATTTACAAGGCCATAACAACTGAAGAAGGTAACAAAGGCTATCAATCAATTTAACATAAACGTAAAATCAACACCATATGTAAGATCCACGATATCAGCGATATCATCATCAAGCGGGATTCGGAAGTGTATTCCTGGCTTAAAACTCCCGGAATTATAATTTCCAGAAAGCCCCAATTGATGTACCGTGCGTTCTCCAAAATCCAAATCTCCTTCAGTAGCTATTAGTCTTCCTGCAAACCCAATGCCAAAGTTTAAATCGCCGGAGGGCACCCATAATGCAAGATTGTAGTTCACAAATAACTCAGCATCTCCATTTTCGGTTGGAATCATCAGTGACGCATCAAAATCAAAAGCTGACTTGGTTCCATTTTCAGAAATCTGATGATATCCTCCTCCTGCTGAAACCGTAAATAAATCGGGTATGAATGCTTCAAATCTATTGAAGGTAGTTATAAGACCCATTACAGTAGCATCAAATTTCTCATCTGATGCGAGGGGAGGCCTGATTCCAAGGCGACCAATCAATGACTTTGAACCATCGTCACTCGGTTTTCTATATTCAAAACCTATAAATGGGTTACCCAATAGAGTTTCACTTTCATCAAAAGGTGAAGGCTTTGGGTCATAAATTGAAACAGGAACTTCGACCAAGATTCTAAATTTCTCGCTCGATCCAAAATTTCCCGACAAGAAGACAACAGAATTTCTAAATCCTAATTCTAGGTCTCCGGCAAATTTTACCTTGTGAAATTCCAAAGATACACTATTGTCTTCACCAGGACTCATCCAGTAATTTTGAGCAAAAGCGCTAACAGGCAATAGCATTAGCATCAAAATGACGCTTGCAAATATCGCCGTTTTTTGTCTAGCATTTAACATCCTTGAACTCCTTTTTTAAATTGTTACAAATTTTGACTTTTTAATACGTTATTTGATTCCCCTGTTGTCTAAGTGAAATATCAAGTTTCACAAGAATAAATGCAACAACAAAATTGAATTATTTATCCAATTAATTATGTTTTTTTGCTATTTTATTACGACATCAATTTCAATTTCCAGATGAAATTGCCAACTTTTACTGCTCTGTCGATTATATCAAGTTGTCGTACTCGAGTTCAAGCTCTCACTAATTCACTCTTGCCACCGGCAGTTCTGACCAGTTGGTGGTGTATCGTGATGAGCGAAAGTCAATGCGCATCCCCCACTCTCTACTGATTCCGCAGGATAAATGCTGCAAAGTTTTTAAACCAAAATCACGGTTAATAGAATCAACGGCGCGGTAAAGTTTTTCTTCTTTGTCCATCTCTTTTAAAGAGAACATATCAATCTGTCTTTGATCTGCCGGAGATATATTGGTCAGGGTGACTCCGGCCTTTATATATCTAAACCCCGGTTTATAAATTTTTTCAACGGCTATCATGGTTAACCGGATAAGCTCATGAGAGGCGTTGGAGCGAGGAATTATTGAAACGGTGGCAGTGTTGGCATATTGCGGAGTTTTGGAATAGACGTTGGTGGTAATAAAAGCCGAGAGCAGTCCGGCAACGGAACCATCGGCCCTGAGTTTTTCACCGGCGCGGGTGGCATGGGTGGCCAGAGATTCTTTTAGCTCGGCAAGCGAGGTTACATATCTGCCGAAGGAACGGGAAGAGGTTATCCCTTTTTTGGGAGCCATGAGTGGTTTTAAGGATATGCATGAAATCCCCCGTAACTCATATACCACTCTCAGTCCGGTTATACCGGCGCGTTTTCTGATTGATTCATCTCTCATGTTTTTCAAATCAAAAGCAGAGTTTATCCCTCTCTGGTAAAGCCACTCTGCGGTTTTGACACCTATCCCCCAAACTTCCTGAGTGAGAATTTTTAAGAGAACGGAATCCCGTATCTCAGGAGTCAGATTAAAGACTCCGCCTGTGGTTTCATTTTTTTTGGCATATTCGGCGGCAGCTTTGGCAAGAGTTTTTGTGCCTGAGATACCTATTGTTACCGGAATGCCGGTATGTTTTATAACCGTGTTGCGAATCAAATGACCATGCTCTTTGACCCGGCTTGTTTCCAGCATTAAAAAGGCCTCATCAATTGAGTAAATATCTACAACCGCAGCCAACTGCTGTAAAGTTTTCATTACTCTTTTTGACATATCTCCATAAAGAGTGTAGTTGGATGACAGCACGGCCACTTTTGCCCGTTTGACCAGGTCTTTTACCTGATGAAAGGGCACCCCCATGCCTATGCCCAGAGCTTTTACTTCTGCCGAGCGGGAGACAATGCAGCCGTCATTGTTGGAGAGGACAATCAATGGACGGTTTTTAAGTTTTGGCTGAAAGAGTCTTTCACAAGAGACATAAAAATTATCGCAGTCAACTAAGGCAAAAGCTCTATCTGGTTTTGTGGATGACATAACTGACCACCCCCCAGATTTCAAAGCCCTGTTCAGGGCTGATTTTTATGGGCTTGTAAGATGGATTAGAGGGAACTAGAAATATCTCTCCCATTTTTTTGACAAACCGCTTAACCGTGAACTCCCCGTTCAAAACAGCAATGACAATATCATTGTTGACTGTTTCCAAAGAA
>JACZYS010000157.1 GCA_022570975.1 Candidatus Zixiibacteriota bacterium
CCAAATGGATCAGATCTCTGAAGAAAATCCAAGAAGAGATTGTTATTATCTGGTGTGCTGTATGCTCTGTTGTATGTAGCTCTAAAGGTATTGGTCTGATTTGGCTGGAAGACTAATGCCGCACGGGGTGAATAAACAGTTTCTTTAAGACGATTGCTTTCATCAACTCTTATGGCACCTACCAATTTTAGTTTGTCACTCAGTCTGTTATCTGATTGGAGATAAACTCCAAATTCATCAATATCATCAATCTCTTCGTTTTGACCATTGATTGTGCCTTCGGTGTTTGGCCTGGTAAAAATGGCGTCAACTCCATAAGTCAGCTGAGAGTTATCTGAAAGAGCCGAGCTGTGTTGTACTTGTCCTACCCAGAGCTTCGATTTATCAACGAGAGGCTGCTTATCTATATTTGTTAGAAGATAAGTGTCACCGGCGTCAGAAATATTTACAAACGCTTGAACAAAGAGATTTTTGTAATTGAAACGGGTTTGAGCATATGAGTATTTCCAGCCAACTGCCTGACCTGCCCCAATTCCCGTTAATTCAATCGAGTTTATGTTGTTGTACCCACCATTAAAAATAAGGCTGGCACCATTTTCAAAACGGAGATCAAAGCGACCTTCGCCGGAGAATTTCTCCATATCAAAATCCCTGTCAAGGGGCTCCAATAGAGGCGGTTCCTTATGATTCCAGTCTTTTCCTCTCATGTATTGACCGGTGACTTTAAATGCTGCTTTTTCGCTTAACATTTTGGCATGTCTGAAAGAAAACATTCCGATTTCTCTTTCCCCTCCGCCAACAGTGACGGTTGTGCCCTGGTAATCAAAAGGGGATTTTGTAATAAAGTGCAAAACTCCGGTTGAAGCGTTAGGGCCGTACAGCGCAGAACCGGGACCGGAGACCAATTCAATCCGTTCAATATCTTCGTTGGTGGTTGACATAAAGTTGTAGGCATTAAAACGGAGCGAAGGCACCCGGGCAATTCTGTTGTCAGTCATTACCAGCATGGCTCCTGAGAAGATATTGTTGAAACCTCTCATTACAACGTTTGACTGACTGATACCGATTTGGGAAACATCTACCGAAGGTAGTGCTTTAATATGTTCAATAGGCGTAAATGCCGCTCTTTCTTCAATCTGTTCGGAAGTGACAATAGAGACAGCGGCCGGAGCATCCAGAATTTTTTCCTGTTTTCTTGATGCCGTGACCGAGACCGCGCCAACATCAACAGATGATGGCACCATATCGAAATTAAGGTTTAAATCCTGTCCCGTGGCTACGGTGATTGACATGATTTCGTTTTTGAAACCAACAAATGTTACAATCAGAGTATAGTTGCCCGGTGAGACGTTTGCGAATGAGTAATTGCCGTCCATTGAAGTTTTTTGCAAAACTCTGGCACTGGCACCACTGTTAGATGCCAGAGAAACAGTTGCTCCACTGAGTGGGTCACTGTTGGTCTGATCAGTTACTGTTCCTGCAATGTTTTCCGCACTGGCAGAAAATGATAGCATTGCCACTAACAAAGAAACGGCAACAAACAATGTAAGGCGGTTTAAGTGTTGATTTCGGCTCATAAAATTACCTCCCAAGAGATTGTAAATGGAAATTTGCTTAAAATTCACATACTGAGTATTAAAAATCAGTCAATAAGTTCAAGAAATCAAGCAATTATATTAGTTTTTTTGAGGCTATTGGGTGAATAAGCTCAGAAATAGGCTTACTTTTATTATTTCTTCAATTGACATTTATCTTAATAAAACGCAACATTAGGGAATTATTATTTGATAATCTTAGAAATAACAGGAGAAACTACATGTCCGCCAATATCGATAATGTGATGCAGGGATTTGAAGCAAAAAATCCGGGTCAAACTGAATTTTTGCAGGCTGTGCGCGAGGTTGTGGAATCTGTAAATATTGCCATAGAAAAAAACAAGAAGTATCAGGATGCCAAAATATTGGAGCGTATGGTTGAGCCGGAACGGGTATTGATGTTCAGAGTCCCCTGGCTTGATGACGATGGAAATTTTCAGATTAATCGAGGATATAGAATTGAGATGAATTCTGCTATCGGACCATATAAAGGCGGCCTCAGATTTCATCCTTCGGTAAATATGTCAATCTTAAAATTCCTTGCCTTTGAACAGGTTCTTAAAAACTCTCTGACAACTTTGCCAATGGGCGGAGGTAAAGGGGGTTCCGATTTTAACCCTAAGGGAAAATCTAATAACGAAGTAATGAAGTTCTGTCAGAGTTTTATGACCGAGCTCTGCCGGCATATAGGACCAAATACAGATGTCCCTGCCGGTGATATTGGAGTTGGAGGCAGAGAGATTGGTTTTTTGTTTGGTCAGTATAAAAGAATTAGAAATGAATTTACCGGTGTCTTAACCGGTAAAGGAAGAAACTGGGGCGGGTCTCTTATCCGGACGGAAGCAACCGGTTACGGTGTAGTTTATTTTGCCGCAGAAATGTTAAAGGCCAACGGCCAGACATTTGAGGGAAAGAAATGTCTTATCTCCGGAAGCGGCAACGTTGCTCAGTATACTGTCGAAAAACTTCTGGACTTAAAAGGAACGCCGCTAACTGTCTCTGACTCAGGCGGATATATATTTGATGAAGCGGGTATTGACCGGAATAAACTGCAATTTATTATGGATTTAAAAAATAACAGACGGGGAAGAATTTCTGAATATGCAGAAAAATTCTCCTCGGCAGTTTACACCCCGGCTGACAAGACTGCTGAATTTAACCCACTCTGGAATCATCCGGCAGACTGTGCTTTCCCCTGCGCAACGCAAAATGAAATTAATGGCAAAGATGCTCAGAATCTTTTGGACAATAAAATTGCTCTCGTCTGTGAGGGAGCTAATATGCCTACCACCGCCGATGGAGCGGAAAAATTTATTGAATCTAAAATATTATATGGTCCAAGTAAAGCTGCCAACGCCGGCGGAGTGGCCGTCTCCGGACTTGAAATGTCGCAAAATTCCCTGAGATACAGCTGGACTCGGGAAGAAGTGGACTCAAGGCTGCACACTATTATGAAAGATATTCACAAGTCGTGTATGGAAGCAGCAGAAACCTATGGCAAAAAAGGAAACTATGTTGATGGCGCCAATATTGCCGGATTCATTAAAGTTGCCGACTCCATGCTTGACCAGGGCCTGGTATAGGCATCGGAGATGCTTTTTTTAGAGTATAGCCGCAGGTTGTTCTATAAGGACCTGTAGAATTAACAGAATATAAGAGGTCTTCCTGGAATAATTAACTGATAATTTATACGGCAGTATCCCTTTACAAAAAGCGGTAAGGCCACTGGTTTTCCTCTAAAAACAGTGCTAACGGCACTTGGTTGCCCGAAATTCGGTAGACTTATTTTTTTTACGGTTTATCTTTCTGTCAATTATGTTAACGACAAAGATTATGACAGAAGCGATGCAGTCAAATGACAGTTCATTTGACGGGAAGTTTTATATTGGCGTGCTGACTACAAAAATATACTGTCTTCCTTCATGTAAGGCAAAACTTCCCTTTCTGAAAAATGTACGGTTTTATGAAACCAGAGAGGAAGCAATTGCCCAGGGGCTAAGGGGATGCAAAAGATGCAAGTCTGATAAATATCCTAATGTCTTGCCAGACTGGCTTCCTGAGTTAATAATTTTCTTGAAACAAAATGCAGGCGCACGTATTACCGAAAGTGATATTGCCGGAATTGTTCCGGTAGATATATCTACCGTCAGGAGATATTTTAAGAATCATTTAAACACAACCGCTCTTTCTTTTCACAGAAAAATTAGATTACAGCAGGCAAAAAACATGATTGAATCTGGCAGCAGTTACCTTGAGGCGGCCTTTGATTCCGGATATGAATCTGCCAGTGGGTTCAGGGATGCTTTCCGGAAAGAGTTTGGTTTTCCCCCGGGGAGGTTATATGCCCAGAGATGAAATATTGTACATGAATTTAAAAAGTCCGGTGGGTGATATGATTGCCGGAGCAACAGAAAAAGGCGTCTGTTTTCTTGAGTGGCATAGCAGAGGCGGTGTGGACAGAATTAAAAGCAGGATTGAGAAAAGATATCAGCTGCCGCTCAAAGAAGAAAAAAATAAACATCTCTCAATTCTGGAGGGGGAGTTACAGAGCTATTTTGGAAAAAAATTGAAAACATTTTCTGTCTCATTGGATATCAAAGGGACAAAATTTGAAGAACTTATCTGGAGCAAACTTCTTGGGATTCCGTTTGGCACAACCAAATCATATGGTCAGATTGCAGAGCTGGCCGGTAACAAAAGTGCAAGCCGGGCTGTGGGACGGGCAAATGGTTCAAATTATATTTCCATTCTGATTCCCTGCCACCGAGTAATTGAAGCCAATGGAAATTTGCGAGGTTACGGCGGTGGGCTTGACCGAAAACAGTTTCTGCTTGAATTGGAGTCAGCGGATTTCAATCCGCTAGAACAATAAATAGTTTTATCTTTACCTGAAATTATCTCCATTGTTATTTGATTTTCTATGGAGTTAATATAAATGGGCGGCGGCGATCTTCTCAAAGAAATAGTTCTCATCTTAAGTATAGCAGTTGTTGTTGTAACTCTTTTTCATCGGATAAAAATTCCATCAATTGCCGGATTTATCATGGCCGGCATATTAGTTGGTCCTATGGGGTTGGGACTTATCGACAATCCTGAAAAGGTCGAGCATCTGGCAGAAATAGGGGTGGCTCTGCTGCTTTTTGGAATTGGGCTGGAGCTTCCAATCAACAGACTGAAAAGACTCTGGAAGCCGATTATTGCCGGTGGGACTCTTCAGGTGCTTCTTTCCATTTTTGCAGCTATGGGGATTGCCCTTTGGTTTGGCTATGAACTCTCAACTGCTTTATTGTTTGGGTTCATAGTTGCTGTTTCAAGCACGGCAATTGTATTGGGCGGACTGGAACAGCGAGGAGAAGTTGACGCACCCCACGGTCAACTGACACTGGGTATTCTGGTTTTTCAGGATTTGTGCGTGGTGCCAATGATGCTGGCTATCCCACTTATGGCCAGCAAGGACAGCTCGCCTATGATATTGATGGAGACATTATTTTCCGCCGCTCTTATAGTATCCGGTGTTTTGATAGCCGCAAGACTTATTGTTCCTCGTCTGTTGCGTATTATTGCCCGCACCAGACAGAGGCACCTTTTTGTGATGACCGTTCTATTAGTTTGTATCGGAACGGCCTGGATAACTTCCAGTTTTGGGTTATCGCTTGCTTTGGGGGCGTTCCTGGCTGGCTTGGTAGTGGCCGGAAGCGAATATCGTCATCAGGCCCTGGCTGATTTGATTTCTTTCAGAGAAGTCTTTACATCACTCTTTTTTATCTCGGTTGGAATGCTGTTGAATCCGCAATTACTATATGATAATATGGGTCTGATTCTTCTTATACTAGCAGCTGTTTTAGTGGGGAAATTTGTAATCGTATTTATTACCGGAAGTTTGATGAAGCTGCCCATGAGAGTTACTGTCTTGGCGGCGGTAGCTTTATCTCAGGTAGGTGAATTTTCTTTTATCTTAACAAAAACAGCGGAAGAAAACAATTTGATTGACTCGGCCATGGCCGGGAATCTTGTGGCTGTAGCCATTTTGTCAATGTTGATAACACCGTTTGCTCTTTCTGTTGCTCCAACTGTCGCTGCCGGAGTGGGAAAACTTAAACCTCTTACCCGTTTTTTAAAAGTCAGGACTGCTGAGGAGACAGTAGAGAGCATAGCCGAAATGAAAGACCATGTCATAATTGGCGGATATGGATTTGCCGGAGAACAATTAGCCCGATCACTCAAGGAAAAAAATATTCCATACATTATAGTTGAATTAAATATTGATAATATAAGGCGCTCATCCGAAAAGGGAGAGGATGCATGTTTTGGAGACATTACCAGCCCAGAGGTGCTGGAAAAACTTGGAGCTAAAAAGGCCAAAGAACTGGTACTGGTTATAAATGACCCAACGGCGGTGGAAAGATCGGTGAAGGCTGCCCGCTCAATTGCTCCTGACTTACACATAATAGTCAGAACAAGATACTTACTGGATGTTAAACCTCTTACCGATGCCG
>JACZYS010000158.1 GCA_022570975.1 Candidatus Zixiibacteriota bacterium
TATGGCATTCGACATGGTAGAAGCAATGACGCTTATTGCCAGAGAAAAAAATATTGATTTTGATAAAGTGGTTGAGACTCTTCAGGAATCTCTTTTAGCCGCTGCCAAAAAGAAATATAACGACACAGAAAATATCTCGTTTAACTTTGACAGAAAAACAAACGAGCTGCTCATGATTGCAACCAAGAAGGTTGTTGAAGAAGTGGAAGACCCCATTCTTGAGGTTTCACTGGCTGAAGCCAAAGAGATTGATAAAGAAGCTGAACTTGGTGATGAAATGGATATGTATATTGATTTTGAGACTGAGTTTGGACGTAATGCTATTGCCTCGGCAAAACAGATTTTAATTCAGAAAGTAAGAGAGGCAGAACGTGACAGAATTTATGAAGAATATATTGACAAGGTAGGCACTCTTGTCTCGGGCGTTGTCCAGCAGATTGACAAGGGAAATGTTATCGTAAATCTGGGCCGAAGCGAAGGTGTTATGCCTATCAAAGAGCAAATTCCCCGTGAAAAATTCCGCCAGGGAGACAGACTTCGTTCATACATTATCGATGTCCAGAATAACACCAGAGGACCGCAGGTTATTCTCTCCCGGGTCAGTAATGATTTTATCAGGGCTCTCTTTGAGCTTGAGGTTCCGGAGATATATGAAAAGGTGATTGAAATAAAAGCAATTGCTCGCGAACCCGGAGAACGGGCAAAAATTGCCGTTTATTCATCCGATGACCGCATTGATCCGGTAGGTGCCTGTGTGGGTATCAAAGGAATCAGAGTGCAGTCAATAGTCCGTGAATTAAATAACGAAAGAATTGATATCGTACCATACTCTCCTGATTCGGAAGTATTTGTTACCAGAGCTCTGGCCCCGGCAAGAGTTGCCAATATTCAAGTTGATATTGCCGAACAGATGATGACGGTCGCGGTAGAAGATGAAAAACTCTCTTTAGCCATAGGAAAAAACGGGCAAAACGCCAGACTGGCTTCCAAGCTTACCGGCTGGAAAGTTAATATTGTCTCTGAGACTGAATATGATGAAGGCAGAACCCGCCAGGCAGAAATGCTGGTGCCTATAAATCATCTCGAAGGTGTCGGTCCCAAACTTACCGAAAAACTTCTGGAAGCTGATATCAGCACCGTTCAGAAACTGGCCGGTGCTTCCATGGAGGCTCTCTTAAAAGTAGAAGGACTGGGTCCAAAAACGGCCGAGAAGCTGGTTGAGAAAGCTCAGGAGATGGTTCAGGAACTGGAAGAAGAATATGAAAAACGTCTGGCTGAAATAAAAGCTGATAAGACGACCGGTCGCCTGAAGCCAGATCAAAAACTGAAAGAATCTGACCTCTTCCATGATGATCCTGAAGAAGAAGATGGAGACGAAAAAGCGGAAGTGAAGAAAGAGGAAGAAAACATCTCTACCGAAGAGTCAAAGAATGAAAGTGACTCAAAGTCAGATGAAAAAGAAGAAGAACAGGAAAAAAAACAGGATGAATAATGGCATCCATTTCCATTTACAATATTTTAAAGAGGAGCGTGACATAATTGGCTGCTAAAGGAAAAAGAATTCATGAACTTGCCAAGGAATATTCTGTCTCTTCCAACGCCTTGATTAAGATTCTTAAAGAGATAGGTTTTCAAGCAAAGTCCCATATGTCAGTGGCTACTGATGATATTATTAAGGCCGTTCAAAAGAAATTTGAGCAGAAAAAAGAAGAAGCTAAAAAAGAGATGCAGCACCGGGCCCAAGTCAAAAAAGCTGTTGACCAGAAAGAAAAAGAGAAAAAAGAGAAAAAAGCGATCGGTACAAAGGCAAAAATTGGCGGAATAATTGTCTCTGATTCAAAATCGCCGGTAGCCGGAATGCTCAGAAAGTTTGAGAAAAAACAGAAGAAAAAAGATAAAAGAAGAGATCGATCGCGGCAGGTTGATAGCGGTGTAGTCGCCAAGAGCTTTAAATCGACCATGGCTGATATCACCAGCACCAAGTCTAAAAAGAAATACAAACGTACTGATTCAGATACTGGTTTGGAAGTTGAAGACTCAAATGTAATCAGTGTCAATGAGTTTATGTCTGTAGCCGAGCTTGCTCCTCAACTGGAAGTTAAGCCGGTTGAGGTTGTTGCAAAACTTTTTGAGATGGGGATGGTGGCCACCATCAACCAGCGACTTGATATAGATACGATTGAAATGATTGCCAATGAGTACGGATTTGAGATTAAGCAAATTGCCGAGATTGGTGATTCATTGGTTGAAGAAGAAGATATTGATGCTCTCACAACAAGAGCTCCGGTAGTTACTGTCATGGGACATGTTGATCATGGCAAGACCTCGCTTTTGGATTATATTAGAAAAACTAACGTTGTCGCCGGCGAGGCCGGAGCAATTACGCAGCATATTGGGGCATATGGAGTGACCCACAACGGTTCAAGAGTTACTTTCCTGGATACTCCGGGCCACGAGGCATTTACGGCCATGAGAGCCAGAGGCGCGCAGATAACTGATATTGTTGTACTGGTTGTGGCCGCTGATGATAATGTGAGCCCACAGACAATTGAGGCTATTGACCACGCCCGGGCAGCCAACGTGACAATCATTGTTGCCATCAACAAGATTGATAAGCCGGGTGCAAATCCGGATGCCGTCCGCACTATGCTTGCCAAACATAATCTTCTCTCCGAGGATTGGGGCGGAAAAACGATTATGGTTGAAGTCTCAGCAAAAACCGGAGAAGGTATTGATAAGTTGATGGATATGATTATCCTCCAGGCTGAAATGTTGGACTTAAAGGCAGATTCAACAATAAGAAGTCAGGGTGTTGTTATTGATGCTCATCTGGAAAAGGGGAGAGGACCTGTGGCCACTGTTTTAATTCAGAAAGGAACCTCTCACATTGCGGATTCAATTGTCACCGGAATGTTTAGCGGTAGAATAAGAACGATGGTGGATGACCGGGGTAACTCTCATCAGTCTATCGGACCGTCATTCCCGGCGCAGATTACCGGTTTAAACGGAGTTCCCAACGCCGGCGATTCCTTTATGACAACCACTAATGACCAGGAAGCAAAAGAAATTGCCCTAAAAAGAAGCCAGATAAAAAGAGAGCAGGAGACACGCAAAATTCATGGTGGACTTACCTTGGAACAAATCTTTGACAGAATTAAAGAAGGTCAGATAAAAGAACTAAAATTGATTATAAAAGGTGATGTTGACGGATCGGTTGAAGTTTTGGCCGATACTCTCGGAAAGATTGCAACCGATGAAGTAAGGGCCAATATTATCCATAAAGGGGTTGGCGGCATTACCGAATCGGATGTACTTTTGGCATCGGCCTCAAACGCTATTATTATTGGGTTTCATGTTGCTGTTGACACCAGAGCCAGAGAACTGGCTTCTACGGAAATGGTTGACATCAAACTCTACAAAATTATCTATGAAGCTGAAAAAGACATAAGAGATGCCCTATCAGGTCTTCTGTCACCAAGTATTGAAGAAAAGCATGTTGGCTCTGCCGAAGTGAGAGATACTTTCAAAGTTCCGAAAATTGGCCTGATTGCCGGATGCTATGTGAAAGATGGCAAAATATCGCGCAGTGACAAAGTTAAACTGGTAAGAGAAGGCACAATTATTTTTGATGGAAAACTAATTTCTCTAAGAAGATTCAAAGATGATGCCAAAGAAGTAAAAGAAGGCTTTGAATGCGGTATTGGTCTGGAAAACTATAACGACATCAAAGTTGGTGACCTTATTGAGGCCTACATAATTGTTGAAACAGCAAGAACTCTTTAAACCTTGGTAACCGTAATCCTAAGAATCGAACTTGACCTCCCTCCGGTAGAATCATTGAAAGAAAAAAGAAGAATATTAAAATCATTAATGGCAAAAATTAAAAACAAATTTAATGTCTCAATCGCAGAGGTTGCTAACAATGATATTCTTCGCTCGGCTACTTTAGGGGCAGCGGTAGTATCAAACAGCACTGCTTTCGGTGACCGGGTTGTTGCCCAGATTGTTAATCAAATTGAAAACTCTTCTGAATTGATTATTAAAGAATACACTACGGAGATTCATTAACATGAAACAGTTTTCCCGGTCAGACAGATTGGGCGGTCAGATTTTGAAAGATACCTCGGAGTACATGGACAGAGTTTTAGCTGAAAAAATTGAAGGGATGATTACTTTCACATATGCCCGCCTCTCCAAGGACCTTCAATACGTCACTCTTTATTATTCTTTTCTGGGGAATGACGAAAAGAGAAAGTCAAGCCAGAATTTTCTTGATGCCAGAAAAAAAGAAATAAGAAAGCATGTCGGGCAATTTATTCGTGCAAGACATATCCCAGAGTTTACTTTCAAATTTGATCCTTCAATAGAAGAAGGACAAAAAATTGAAAGACTGTTAAATGAAATTGCTGATGAACGCAAATAGAACTAAAACTGCAATCCAAATCTCATTGAGCACAGAGATTGACAATCTCATCAATCAGGGAAGAAATATCTTAATCCTGACCCATATCAATCCGGACGGTGATGCCATTGGCTCACAGCTGGCCATGGCTTCATTTGTAAGATCAAAAGGAAAGAATGTTTTTTTAGTCAGAGATGATGAAATCCCAAAAAACCTGCAATTTTTGGCCGGTGCCGAAGATATTCCTCTCTTTGGAAATCTTCCTGATTCCCTCAAAATAGATACGGCCATAATTCTTGAGTGTCCCCACCTACACCGTGCCGGCAAAGCAGAACAACTGCTCAATGATGCCGTCAAAATAATTAATATTGACCATCACCATGACAACGACAACTATGGAGACATTAAGTGGGTGGATTCTTCAATTTCATCAGTCGGTGAAATGCTTTATGAACTGTTCGAAAATCTTAATTTTCATATTTCCGAATCTGTCGCCGAGCAGCTTTATACGGCAATCTTAACCGACACAGGAAGATTCCGGTTTAAATCAACCAGTAAAAGAACCATGGAAATTGCCGGTAATTTGGTTGAGGCAGGTGCCTCACCGTCACACATCACCGACCTTGTTTACTACAATCAAGAGCCTTCATCAATAAGACTGCTGGGAAAAGTTCTTAATGCAATCGAATTTCATTTCAGCGACAGGCTTTGTTTGATTTCTGTGACCCAAAATATGCTGGCAGCTGCTAAGGCAACCAAAGAAGACACCGAAGGCCTGATAGATTATACGCTCTATTCGAACACAACCGAAATTGGCCTGATGCTAAAAGAAGTTGACAGTTCTACGACCAAAGTTTCGCTTCGTTCAAGAGAGAAAATCGATATATCAAAAATCGCCGCCCAATTTGGAGGCGGGGGTCATTTTAATGCTTCCGGCTGCCAGATAAACAAAGATATTGAAACAGCCAAATCAGAACTCTTAAAAGCTATCGGAGAAGAACTAAGTGACTGACGTCAGATTCCAACATAATGGCCTTCTCTTGGTGAACAAACCAAAAGGTGTTACCAGCCATGATGTCATTGACCGGCTCAGGAGAATTCTCAAACAAAAAAGAATCGGACATACCGGCACACTGGACCCAATGGCTCATGGGTTGCTCTTAATCTGTCTGGGAAATGCGACCAAAGCATCGCAGTTTTTTACCGGACATAGTAAAGGTTACCTGGCAACCTTGAAGCTCGGGGAGACATCCAACACTCTTGATAGCGAAGGAACAATTTCAAGCTCGGGGTTTGAGAACAGAGATTCCCTTAATACTGAGAACATTGATAACCAATTGAATTTATTCACATAAACAACCGGACATTACTGTCTCAATATCAATAAAATGGACTTTATATACTCCACCAGAACCACCAACGGGTTGATCCGCCGGTTGGGGAAAAATTATTTTGGGAGGTTAATTTTGATCCAGTTAGATTTAAATTGACTTGTTATGTCATTGTTATGAAAACTGCGTGAATGTTCAACAACGCTCTCAATCGCACGAATTTTTTTTTGATTTTCGGCATTTTTCCTCATTTTGCTAAATCGGTGGAGGCTGGAGCCGCCC
>JACZYS010000159.1 GCA_022570975.1 Candidatus Zixiibacteriota bacterium
GCTCCGGCTTGAATGGGATCCAGCCAATTAACTATGGCCAACCAAATACCCCAGGATGATACTGTAGCTAGGCTAGAGCCAATAAGAAATGCCCGAACGGTCATGGTAAAATAAAGTCGCCATTGTGTTGCGGCCAGGATATGAGCTGCAAAACAAACTAATTTTGGCCAAATAGAATTTCTGAAAGGAGGGGTTATGAAACATTCCCTGCTGCTTTTATTCAGCTTACTGTTAATTCCCGGACAATCAGCGAACACAAGTGATACAACCCAAACAATTGCCACTTTCTCAATAGCAGCTTTTGACCCGGCCACTGGCGAGGTGGGTGTTGCTGTTGCTTCTCGTTTTTTTGCTGTTGGTGCCGTTGTTCCCTGGGCAAAGGCCGGAATTGGCGCAGTGGCAACTCAGGCGTATGCCAATACAACATTTGGCTGGCGGGGGCTTGAGCTGATGGAAAAAGGTGCAACTCCCGATGAAGCAATGAAGATACTCATCCGTTCCGATGACAAATCTGACCGGAGACAGGTGGGAATTGTCTCTGTTGATGGAAAGTCAGCCACTTTTACCGGCAAGGGGTGCTCTGACTGGGCCGGCGGCAGAAACGGTGAGAATTATGCAATTCAGGGAAATATCTTGGCCGGTGAATCTGTTGTTGCAGCTATGGAAGATGCATTCTTGAATACTACCGGTTCTCTTGCCGATAAAATGTACGCCGCTTTATTGGCCGGTGAGAAAGAAGGCGGAGATTCACGGGGAAAACAGTCGGCGGCCATTTATATTGCCAAAGAGAAAGCCGGGTATGGCGGATACACCGACCAGGCAATTGATATCAGAGTGGATGACCACAAAGAGCCGTTTAAAGAACTGGGCCGACTGTTGAATATGGCCCAGATGAATTATTCATGGAATATTGCCTGGACTCTGTTTACTGAAAAAAAATATGCGGAATCTCTGCCGTACATGGAAAAAACGGCAAAGCTTGCACCGGAACATGGCGAAGTATTATATGATCTGGCCGTTATCAGACTGGCTGCAGGAAATAAAAAAACCGCACTGGAAGCTCTAAAGCTGGCAATAAAGTATAACCCAAAATTAAAAACTCAGGCCTCGGTTGACAGCGACATGGATGTTTTGAGAGATAACAAAGAGTTTAAGAACTTGATTAGTGAATAGAGTTTTACCAACTATTCTCGTTGACAGTTACTGACATTATTATTATATATTAATATGTCCAATTTTAACCAAGAGTCTTGATAAGGTATAAAGTAAAAATTCTTTTCTTATCTAATTTAGGCTATGCCTGAAGGAGGATTAAGGTGAAAACTCTTCTAATCACGCTACTGTTTTTATTGTTCGTAATTCCCATTAACAGCAGTGCTCAATGCCCGTGTCCTTTTCCCGGAGATGTCGATAACACCGGAGACCTGAATATTGCAGATCTAACATTCATGGTGAAATATTTTTTCAAGGGCGGCTCAGACCCATACGCTGACGCAGACTGTCCATCTACAAATCGAGCTGACTTAAATTGTGATTCAGTTGTAAATATTAGCGACTTGACTTATTCCGTAAGTTATTACTTTAAAGGTGGTGCCCATCCCTGCAGTTTATGTGACCGGATTTTTCTGCCCGATGGTGACCCGGTTAGTCCTGATTATCTTACTGCCCTCGCCGAACAATTACAATTGGCCTATGATGAGCTTCCCTCTGCATTTATATATACTAATTCCGCAGGTCATACAACTTTGAAAGATTCAACTTATGTGCTGGGTGACAGTACGTTTTTCGACAGTTTGAAAATTCATGAAAATGACTCTGCATTCATGTTTCAAATTTTGCCGCTTGCACCCGAGGGAGTTGATAAGAAGCAAAGTCTTACTTCTCGAACAGAAATCATTGACGATCAGCTGCGTGGTCACGCAACAGCCACAATACCTGCTAATGCAGGTACCTGCAGGGAGAATGGCTCATCGGTCACTTGTTCGCCTGTAACTGTTGTGGGAAATAATGTTACCTTCAGGGGAAGAACGATTAATTTTGGAAGTACTTTTGGATATGGACCTCCGTCTATTGCACAAACGATTATCAATATGCTTAATAACCATCCTCCCATGCTAACCAATGATCAGATTCTGGGCGCCTGTGCAGAGGGTGCATATAATGTAGCAAATTGCAGAATATTCAGCGTCCTAAAATCCACTAATTATCATTACCAAACTACCTTGGGTGAATTAGTAGAAGTCCAATATATTTATAGATTCTCTTTTTCACTTTGTTGGATATATGACTGCCCCGATGGCCCCCAAAAGCTTAAAGAATTTTCAAATTTTACCTGCAGTTTCACCAGAACAGTGGATGGTGAAATTGAGGCTAGTTACTCAAGTGATATGTTTCATGCCTATACCTTTCCATAATCCTTAGGTATTATCAATTTGGTAAAACGTTTTGACCGGGGATGATTGGAAAGATATTAATGATCTTATTGAACTGTTTGATCAGCCAACTTAATTTTAGTTAAGAAACGAATTCAGGTTCAATTCTGGGTAGGGAGTTTAGGAATTTTATTGCTTCTTGCATACTATTAAAAAGGCTTGGGCTGCTTTCTGATTCGAGTGAAGCTCTTAGTACGGTCAAACGGGTAACTTCGAAACCATATCGGGCAACACCATTTTTGTACAAGTATTCTTGACAAAATTTTCTGGCAAGTTTACCATAGGTAGAAGAGATTTTCGGGTCGATGATAATTTTTTTCAGATTAATTAAAAGGAAGCATCTTTCCTTGCCTACCACTCGACTTATTTCAGCTGTCATGTGCTCCCAATAAGTGGTTAGATCCTCGTCATCAAGGAGGAAGATTTTCTCACTGGCAGAAATAGATACGATACGAGTATCAGCATCGAATTCAATAGTCATATCATAGTTGTCAGTCATGAAACCTCTGTATCTTTACTAAATTGTAATTGGCCCTCCCCGTAAGTAAAAATATCGAACAAATGCTATTAAACTTTAATTTTTGACAGGAGGCTTCGGATGGAAATAGCTAAGTCATTGAAAGACAAGCTATTTAGCCAGTAGAGTGTCTCTTGACAACGATTTGAGATAAGTAAGGGCGTCCTGTTTATGCCTGAAAAGGTTGGGGTTTTCATTCATCTCATGCGATGCTTTCATGGCCGTTAAGCGAGTGATCCCAAATCCATAACGTGCAAGACCGTTTGGATACAAATATTTTTCAGACAGACTCTTAATCTGGTCGGCGTAAATTGAAGTTATTTTTGGGTCGACGACAATCTTTCCAAGATCAACCGCAAGATAGCATTTTTCTGGACTGGCATATTTTTCGATTATTGTTTTTACTTCATCACCAAAGCTACAAAGTTCTTTTTCGTCCAAAGAATATATTTTCTCAGTTGCGGATATTGTAAGAATTCTGTATTCTTTATCAAATTCGATAATCATTTGAGTATATTCAGCCATTGAGCCTCCCTTTTATTTCAACAGACCAACCCCTCTATCTATATTATCGAAACTTTCCAAAAAAAATTAACTTTTCACTTCTTTTTCTTGTGACACTCCATGACCTCTTACTAAGACAATTTTGGACATTTTTCCTGAATCGTATTCCCCCATCAGGGTTTTAATGTCCTGACCATACTGGCTGGCCCTTCGGTAATTATCTATATTTTCAGCCAGAAACTTTGATAGAGCTTCTGAGTCATCCAGCGAAATATCCTTCAATCGTCTGACAGAATCCTGTTTGATTCTTTCAAGAAGATAGTCTTCATCATTTATGATATAGCTGCCTGCAAAGGCAGTCAAAATAATCATAAAGTCGATTGCAAAAGCCAGAAAGAGGGAAAACAAAGCGAGCTTATCAAAGGCCAGCAAGTCATTTATGACCATCAAGAAAGCCTGCTGTTTTGTCTCTGCTTTTTCAATATACGATGCCCGATAAGGCGGATTTTGAATCTCCACTTTTTCGGAAGTTAACAGGGCAATTTCGTTTATGGGAAAATCTACCCAGGCCTTATTTATAATCCAGTGCTGATCTTCAACTATCATTTCAGAGTTTATTTCTCTTGAAAGAGTTTCCATTTCAGTAACGTATTTTGTAACTCTGGTCAGAATTTGTTCTGACTGTCTGATCCTGCTTTTGAGATAATTTACAATTATACCGCTTCCTTTACCCTGCTTGTAATCTCTGCCGAGTCTTGCTTTCCATGATTCAGTTGTTTTCCTGGCACCTTCAATTACAGATTGAATAAATTTATCTCCGCTGCCTTCGTCAATGTATGTTCCCCAGCCGTGCTTTTTTTCCATCTCCAATATGTCGTTTAATCTTTCTACCTGGTATCGTCCCTTCATGGCAGCTTGAGCTGCGTATTGGGAATATTCTTTCATCATCGGTAAAGCGGAAATATAATATTCTTTTCTAACAGAGTTAATTCTGGTGCTCTCGTTTAACTTGTGGTCAAAATTTACATATGAGAAAAAAATTGAGAAGATTGAAGCCACACAAAAGAGACTGATGTATGCCTTTCTGTTTTCTTTCATGTGCATTAAGCTCCAGGCTACTCCAAGCATCGAAATCTGGAGCCCCAGCGAACCTACTATTGCCAGCGGAGTGTCAAGTATAATAGCCAGACCGTAGTAAGTGGTGAAATATGACAGAACGGAAAGTAGAAATGTCCCGCCATATACCATCCACGAAGTAGCAGAGTTAATTTTTCTGGAAAAAGCCATATTTTTTTAAATAAAACCTAAAACTATCTGTTTAATTTTTATACAGGTTTTATCGGCTATTTTCTGTCTTGGTTTACAAGGTTTGACTGATTATAATCGGTTGAAGATTGAAATAAGGCTCTATCTGATTGTGCTTTGCAGAACTCTAAGCCAGTTTTTATGGCTAATTTTTTCAAGGGAATCTTTGTCATATCCGTTTTCAGAAAAATATTCAACCAGCTTTTTCAGTCCGCAGACATCTTTTATCTCATCGGATATTCTTGCTCCATCAAAGTCTGAGCCAAAAGCAACATGGTCAACACCAACTCTTTCCACAAGGTAATCAAAATGCTTAAAATACTGTGAGAGCGGAGTATTCGTTTTTAAACTGCCCTCTCCTCTTATATCGTTGAGAGCAAGAGTTAATCCCACTACTCCGTTTGATTCTGCAATGGCATCAAGCTGTCTGTCAGTTAAGTTTCTTGCTGTTGCTGTGACAGAATTGGCGGCAGCGTGAGTAACTACAAGCGGTTTTGTGCTGATTTTTGCCGCATCCCAGAATCCTTTCTCGTTTAAGTGAGCCATATCTATTAGTATCCCTTGCTCATTGCAAACTTTAATGAGCTCTCTTCCGGAATCAGTCAGACCGGGACCGATATCCGGTGACGAAGGATATTTGAAAGGTACACCGTGACCAAAACAATTGTTCCGGCTCCAGACAATACCTATTGACCTCACGCCTAATTGAATTAATTCCGGAAGGTTACTTAAATCTTCTGAAACAGCCTCGGCGCCCTCCAGATGAAGCAGCATGGCTACATTTTTATTGTTTATGGCCAACTTAATATCCTGAAACGACTCAACAATTTTTACTTCCCCGCCTGATTGCCGTTCAATCTCTCTGGCGCTTCTGATAATGTTCTTGGTGAACTTTAAAGCATATTTATGCTCAATTGGTTTTTCCATTTCATACTCGTAACTGGTTTCATTTTGAAAGATCGGCCTGGTGTTGATATCACGGCCGTTGGGATCATTGGGGACAAAAATTGCAAAAAACCCGCCAAAGAAATTACTCTTTTTCATTCTGGGAAGATCTATATGTCCGTGGATGCTCTCTTTAAAAAAAGTTCTTCCCTTACTTTTTGATGGCAAATATAGCGCAAGTAAAGTATCATTGTGTCCGTCAAAGAAAGTGATATTCTTCATCTGCTTATACTAATTAATGATTTAACGGTTAGGAAGTATAATAAAAGGCGCCGGGGAAGTTATCATCTGCTTTTTTGACTTTTCCGC
>JACZYS010000160.1 GCA_022570975.1 Candidatus Zixiibacteriota bacterium
TCAGTGGTGCCCAAACGGCAGGATGAGATTTCTTCAGGTTTGAAGAATGAATTTTCTGTGACTCCTGTGATTATAAACTCTGAGTTGAAACTTCCTGTTAAAATTAAATATGAAAACCCAAAACAGCTTGGGGCTGATCGGATCTGTAATGCATCTGCCGGACTGTTGCTATATGGCGCTCCGGTCATCGTGCTTGATTTTGGAACGGCTACGACAATTGAGGTTGTCGATGAGAATAAAAACTTTATTGGTGGAATGATTCTCCCCGGGATTAAAACAAGCCAGCAGTCACTTGAAAAAAATACTGCCAGTTTAACAGAAGTTTATTTTAAGAAACCAGACCGTGTAATTGGAAGATCAACTTCTGAATCTTTGATATCGGGAAATTTTTATGGGACAGTAGGGCAGATAACATTTGCAATCAATGCCATTAAAGAAGAATTAAAAAACGACAATGTCAAAATAATTTCCACCGGAGGAATGGCCGAGCCGGTATCCGATTATATTTTTGAAATTGACAAAACCAACCTAAATTTAACATTGGAGGGGATAAGAATTATTTTGGAATTAAATACTTAAACAAACTTACATCTTGAAATATTCAGAAAATTCATACTTGAAATCTTTGGGAGTATATTCACCCTTCTCCACATTCAAGACATAATCTTTATGATAATTTCCGGCTACTATATTTTCAATTACCCTGACAAACTCATCAATCTCTTTTTTTGTATTGTAAAGCCCAAAAGACATTCTGAAAGTACCCGGTAGTCTGGAGCGGTTTCTATCCAAGATTTCATTTTCCATTATTTTTGATTCTTCCTCGGAAATATCAAGGAGGCACTTTACATACATGTGAGCGCAGAAACAACCTGAGCGCACTCCAATGGCGCCCTCATAGCTCAAAATAGCCGAAACGAGAGAGTGATGCATTCCTTTAAGATTCATGGAAATTACACCGAGTCTGTTGTGAGCGTTTTCCGGGTTGATGTCACCATAAATAGTTAGTTCCGGAATTTTGTTCAGTTTTTCAAGAGCATAGGCCGTTAATTCTGATTCATGTTTGATAATACTGTCCCAGCCTATAGCTTTATAAAGAGAAATTGCCTTTGCCAGAGCAACAACACCTACAATATCAGGTGTGCCGGCTTCTTCTTTATCAGGGAGGTCAGCCCAGTATGCTTCCTCCAGAGTAACAATATCAACAACGCCGCCACCAACTTCACCCGGGTCACCCTGCTCAAAAGTTGCACGATCACCAACCAGTACGCCAACTCCAAAGGGGGCATACATTTTGTGTGCGGAAAAAACAAGATAGTCCAGGTAATGAATAGGATCATTGGCCTTCATGCTGACCGGCCGGTGAGGAATAAGTTGGGCGCCATCGATAAGTATCTTTGCCCCTATTCTATGAGTCTCTTTCGCATAAAAATCAATGTCGTTAATATATCCGCTTACATTGGAGGCTCCGGTCAATGCAACCAGCTTAATCTTGTCTCCATACTCTTTTAATTTCCCCAGGAAATCTTCTTTAGATATTGAGCCGTCTTCATTGAGCCCCACATGAACAACTTTGCCGGCTCTTCGCCAGGGAAGTTCATTGGAATGGTGCTCCATGAGGGAAGTCAAAATTATATCTCCCTCTTCAAAGGGTAAGCGTGAGGCCAATTTGTTAATTGCTTCGGTAGAATTTTTTGTAAATAAGACAACCTGCTTATTCAGGTCGGCATCTATGAATTTAGAGACAATGTCTCTCGCTTGTTCATATGCCCAGCTGGCTAACTGGGATTTGAATCCTGTTCCTCTATGGACGTTTGAATAATACCTTAAAAAGGAAGTGACAGCCTCGGAAATTGGCGTAAAAGTTGGCGTAGAGGCGGCGTTATCAAAGTTAATGTATCTCTTGGGGCCGCTTATAGTGGGAACCAGGGTGTCAATTCCAATAAGCATTTCCGGCAACATCTCTATGGTCAGGTTATCTCTTAAGTCCAGTTTGTTAACGGGTGTACCCATAAAATCATCTCCAATAATATTCAGAATTTTACTGCTAAAATAATATACCAGTTTTTTCTAGTTTTGGAAAAGAAATATTCTTGAAGAATCAGAGGGTTTTGACAAATTTAAGATAACGTTCAGCCCAGATTTCACGGCGATGATATTTGCTGATATGCTCGTTATATTTTTTCCCGATTGATTCGCCATCAATTTCACCTGATTTGAGCTTCAAGATTATTTCTGAGAGCTTTTCCGGGGAATCAGGCGGATAAGTTAAAGCACATCCGGCCATTCTTAGCTCGTCTATTGCTTCACCCTGACGTGAGCCAAAAATTATTGGTCTTCCGGCAGCCATATACTCAAACATCTTTGAAGGAAAAGCCATTCGAGCCACGCCGACTTCTTTTAGCCCCTCAACTAAGACATCGCTTGACTTAAGGAAATACGGAATGGTATCAAGCGGCTGCAGGCCTATAAAGCTGACATTTTTGAGACCGTAGTCTATTACCATGTTTTCTAAAGCATCTCGTTTCTGGCCATCACCCAGAAAGACAAATTGAATTTCCGGCTGATCAGCAAGTTGTCTGGCAGCTTCAATAAAGGTTTCAAGCGGTCTTACCCAGCCAAGGGTCCCGGAATACAGAACCACGAACTTATCTTCCCAGCCAAATTTTGTTCTAATGCCGTTGGTTTCTGCGACAATAAATTCATCACTGACTCCTGATTTTATGGTCACTATATTTTCCGAAGGAACGCCAAGATTCCTGATAAAGGCAGCTATACCATCTGTCACACAAACTATCCGGTCGGCTTTATGGTAAAGGGCGTGGATAATTCTTCTAATTGTTCGGGTAAAAAGAGAGTGATTTAAGTTGCCAAAATCTTCGCTTGATTCCGGCTGGAGGTCTCTGACTTCCAAAACAAACTTACAGTTATATAATTTGCTCAAAATCCAGCCAATTACCGGCGAAGTAACCGGAGGAGTTGAAGCCAGGACTATATCAAATTTTTCTCTAACCCTAAATGAGTTAATGATGGTTGTAATTAAGAATGTTATGAAGCCAAACATCCTCTTTTTCGGCTGGCTATTGGAGGCCGGGAGAACCCAGCTTCTGTATATTTTTACCCCTTCAATTTCTTCTTTATAAAAAAAAGATTTTCTATACTTTTCCGGGACTATTCCGTCCGGATAATTTGGGATAGCTGTCATTACGGAGACATCGGTTCCGTTCTTGACAAAATATCTGGCAAATTCAAAAAGCCTTCTTACGGCTCCTTTTTCCGGTGGAAAATGCTGTGTAATTATTAAAATTTTCATACTTATACAACTGATAACTTACGAATTTTAGATGATTTGCGCAATATATTTATACTTCTTCCTTATATTATATCGGCCTGATTTTGATAGTTAATGAGCCTTGAAAATTTGCCTTTTTATCCGGTTTTAGGAGATGAGTGATTATTCTGGCTTTTTGAACTTGAATGTCCTCACTGAAACCCATCGGCTGTCATTCATGGGAGAAATCAAATCAATTGATGAGGCCTTGAATGTTTCTGAGGAGATATAGGGAATAATATTTTCTTTTACCAGCATTACCCGATGTTTGGATATTTCCTGAGCCAAAGTGACATGGGGTTTGTAAATTTCATGGGGAATAGTAAGCCCCAGTCCGTTGGTAATATTCCGGTATAGTTTACTTAGCCCATCTGAGATCTCAACCGACCAGTAAATTATTGGGAATTCCGGGTAAAAATCATTAAGACTGGTAAGCGAGATGTCAAATTCCCCCAGACGGATAACTTCTGATTCAATTACTGAAGCAATTTCATCAACTTGCCTGGCAGTTTCAAATGGGAACACAACTGTTACATGGGATGCGATAAGGTTATAACTTGGGTCAAATTTTTCCCTGATTTGCATTAACATTTCATTTAATTGTTTAGGAAGGAAAAAGACTATGCAGTACCTGCTTTGTCTCCGGTCTGCAAGATAAGGGTTGTGGAACAAATAGCCCATTAGACGCCATTACCTGTGAAAGTGAATCTCCACTCTGCGGTTCTCATTTCTGCCTTTAGCAGTTTTATTACTGGCAACGAAGTTTTTTTCACCCATGCCAATGGCTTTAACCCGGTCGGAAGAAATACCCAGATTTACAAGATAATCTTTTACCCGGTTGGCTCTTTTTTGTGAGAGTTTTTTGTTGGCTAAAGAAGTGCCTATGTTGTCGGTATATCCGTTAATTTCCATTTTGATCTCTTTGACAAAATTTAAGAGACGTGACAAACTGGTCAGTATTTCTTTGTTGGCATTGTCAATCTCAAAAGAGCCTGAAGAATAATCAATGTGGAGCACCAACGGCTTTGAAAGCATTGATAAGTCAATGCAGCCGTTCTTGTCAACATCCACTCCAAAAAGAGTAAAGGGACAGTCGTCAAGACCATCCGGGACACCATCTAAATCACTGTCAATAGGGCAACCATTTTCATCTACTTTTGCACCAATTTTATTATAAGGACAATTGTCCAGATAATCTGCAATACCGTCAAAATCTGAATCCACAGGACAGCCAAAAATGTCAACCATTCCTATTGCCCTGATATGAGTATGAGGACAGTGGTCATCTCCGTCTTTAATACCGTCTCCATCGGAATCTCTTGCGCATCCATTCCTATCCACCTCAAGGCCGACTCGCGTGTTTGGACATTTGTCGATTATATCGGGAACACCGTCTTTGTCAGAGTCTTTATTCGGTCGCTTTAGAGATATGTCTGATGCTCTTTTTGTCCAATTTTCATCGGAAATCCATTCCGAACTTCCAATGTCAAAATTAAATCTAAAATTTGCTGATATGCCAAATAGCCATTGGTCACGAATTATTGATACGGCGTCATCAAACTCAGCTCCGGCCCCGGTTAAATAAAGTGCTTCACCTTCTATGGCAAAAGTCAATGTTCGGGAAAGATTGATATTTATTCCGGATGAGAAGTTTATAAAAATTTCCGTGGCGGCATAATCCACAGTTTGCTTAACAACCCCCTGAACATTAAAGACAGTGTCTGATTCCGGGTCAAGATATTCCCAAATCATTAAACCGCTCCCCAGACGGAAATCAAGGCCGAAATTATCTGAAAGGCTGAACAGTTTCTTTCCAAACGAAATACCTACCCTGCCGGCCTTCCATTTTGTTGTAGCATCTTCATCGCTTCCTCCAAATGAGAAACCACCGGTTAAAGTAATATCATTTTTGATGCTGTAACCGGAGTATCCAAATTTGAAGTCCCATTTTGGGGAAAGCTTATAGCCAAATGTTAACCCGGAGAATTTTTTGAAAGGGAATTCTGTATCCAGACCACCGGAAAGAGTTGCCAGCCCATATTTTAGCCCGACTGAGTAACGGTTATTGACCGAAGCAAATGAGCTGCCTGCTATTGCCAGGAAGAATAGGAGAATAAGAATAATTTTGGGTTTTGCAATATTCATTATACAAGAAACATTTCTCAATAATATCTTAATACAGTTTTTTTACTTCAACGTCAGTATAGTAATGAGTCAAAATATCTTTGAACTCCCGGCCCTCTCTGGCCATTCCAATTGCGCCGCATTGACACATGCCCACACCGTGACCATAGCCGCTGCCCTGAAAGGTTATATAACGGATGCTGCCATCAGGTGCCCGGTCAAGATCAATCATGAACCTGTCTGAAGGGAGAATCAGATCCGGGTCTGAAGTTCTTCCAACCACCCACCTGATTCTGTCTTTGACAAATTTATATTTGTCCTGACCGGCAAAGACGGTCATTTTGGCCACTCGTCCTCCGGGTGTATGCTCATTTATTTTGACATCAGTTATTTTTTTTATTCTTAAGTCTCTCCCACGGTCACTTGAAAGATATTGCTCTAATCTTCCTCTGAGCTGCTCTTCTGTGAACGTTTCTTTCCAGTTATAATACTTGGACCAGGAACAGGCACCATTATCTTTGACTGCCTTTAGGTACGGAATTTC
>JACZYS010000007.1:0-9944 GCA_022570975.1 Candidatus Zixiibacteriota bacterium
GTTACTCTTTCTGTGGATTACCTAATATCGTCCGCCCAGGCAGGACCTTCCTGCTTGGGTATTTTTTTGTCTTTTTTCTCTCATATAAATCAAGCTATATCTGAACTTCTGTCTTATGCAAATCGCCTTAAATGGCAGATTATTTCCAAAACTAAATAAATCTTTACTCTCTTGTAAGTTTTATCGCCCGAATGCTTGACATGGTATTATCAACAGTTTATTATCATAGCTGTATGACATTATCCTAAATGAAAATGATTGTCATTTGCATTTAGTTGGTTAAGAGGTTTAGTTAAGGAGTATTTTGCTCAATGTATAAGAAAATTTTAGTCACGGTGATTCTTTCACTATTAGTAGCATCTTCTGTTTTTGCAGACAGGAGAAAATATGTCTGGACTTACCAATCAGCAACCACTCTAAAAGACCATGCCGAGCTTGAGTTTTATCAGACTACAAAGATTGATTTGACCAACAGTTGGGAATATAGAATTGAACTTGAAAATGGATTGACAGATAATCTGGATTTAGCAGTCTATCAGATTTTCAGCCAGGAAGAAAATGCCCCTTTCAAGTGGGAAGCATTTCAAATTCGCATGAGATATCGCTTTGTGGAAAGAGGGAAGTTCTTTTTGGATCCGGTATTTTATTTAGAGTACAGGAAAAAAACCGATGGTGAACTTCAGGACAAAATTGAAGCAAAACTACTTTTGGGAAAAGATTTTAGCAAGAGTAATTTTTCAATCAACCCGGTATATGAATATAAATGGAATCATGGTGATGCTATGAACGAAATTGGTCTGGATGTTGGAATTTCTTATTCTCCCTCGTTCAAATTGTCAATTGGATTGGAATCAACTACTAGGTATGAGATGATAAACAATGCAGACAACAAAACAGGCTCATATTTTGGCCCAACAATTTCGTTCGCCTCGGGTTCGTTTTATTACACTTTCGGATATGCGGCCGGATTAACCGATGACAGCAATGACGCTCGGGCAAGGCTTTTGATTGGAATTTCCCTATGAAGCAAACGCTTCGTTTTTCTGTAAGCATAATCTCACTCTTCCTGTTAATACTCATAACTGCCTGTCAGCCCAAGCAGGAGTTTTCTGAGAAGTCTCCCGGGGAAAAGCTTTTTACCACAAATTGCCAGTCCTGTCATATCCTTCCCAAACCTTCAATGCGCACCGACATTGAATGGCCTGCTCTTGTTGCAGAGTATGGCCAGAAGGCAAAATTAACCTCGATTGAAATTGAGAAAATTACCGATTACCTGATCCGCAGTAATTAACCAATTCTTCTCTTTTTTATCATTTATATTTCCTGATTGACAGTTCATTGGGCAGGTAATACCTTGCTCCAACATGAATATGCCAAACAAACTAACATTGCTGCGGATAATGATTGCTCCGGTTTTTATGTATTTCTTCTTGCTGGACAGTTATGTCATGAAGCTGATTTCTCTAGGATTGTTCATTGTTGCCGCTTTGACAGATTTTGCCGATGGTTATTATGCCCGACGCTACGGCATTGTTACCGGGTTCGGTAAGTTCATGGACCCTCTGGCTGATAAGATTCTGGTCTCATCGGCTCTGGTTTCATTTATAGCCCTAAAATATGTGTCACCTTTACCGGTGATACTTATAATCGGAAGAGAGTTTGCGATTACAGGATTGCGGCTTCTGGTAGCCTATCGGTCGGTAGTTATACCTCCCAGTTGGTGGGCGAAAGTTAAGACATTTTTTCAGCTTAGTTACGTGGGATTGGTTATTGCATATATAAATCTCATAGGGACGCTTGAGCATTTTAACTCCCCGGCTCTTGAATTATTTCAGTTCGATTATATTTACTGGTTTAACCTGCTTGCCTGGATAACGGCTGTAATTACATTGTTGACCGGTATTGATTATGTTGTGAGGTATTTTTATCTGATTAAGACAGTATTAAAATAGACGATGTATAAGAATTTTCTGATTTTTATATCTACCGGGTGTTACACCGGATTCCTCAAACCATTTCCCGGTACCTGGGGAACAATTCCGGCCTGGCTGATAGCATTTTTCTTCATAAAAGATGATTTATTCCTGCTCTCTATTGTGACCGTGGTAACTTTTTTCATATCTGTTTGGGCGGCAGGAAAGGCGGAAGATTATTTTGGTCATGACGCCAGAAAGATTGTCATTGATGAATGGGCCGGGATGTTTGTTGCATTATTGTTTGTTCCGTATTCCTTAGTCAACTACGGTATTGCCTTTGTTTCTTTCAGGGCATTTGATGTTATAAAAATACCCCCGGCACGACAGCTTGAAAAACTCCCCGGTGGGTGGGGCGTGACCATGGATGATATAGTTGCCGGGATCCACGCTAATTTGTTTACACAACTTGTGATTTACTTAATGAAATTATATTCTTAAAATTGGAGTTATGAATACTGAGATTATCACAATCGGCGATGAAATAATAAACGGTTTTACCGTCAACAGTAATGCTGCTTATATTTCCAGAAAGATTTCAGAATTGGGTTTTAAGATCAGTTTCCATTCCTCGGTCGGTGATAAGCTGAGTGAAATGGAGGAGCAGATTAGTCATGCTATGGTGCGCTCCTCATTGGTAATTGTGACCGGTGGTCTGGGCTCAACTGATGACGACATAACCAAAAGGGCAATCGTAAAAGTTTTCAAGAGAAATCTTGTCTATCATGATGAAATAATGCAGGAGCTCAAAAAAAGATATGAACTTCGCGGTATCCCCATGCCGGCCATAAATCAAAATCAGGCTCTTTTACCGCAGGGAGCAAAGTTTTTCCCTAATAAAAATGGCACGGCCGTTGGGATTTGTATTGCCGAAGAAGGGAAGATATTTATTGCCCTGCCGGGTGTTCCGCTTGAAATGGAACAAATTTTGACTGACGAAGTTATTCCATATTTGAATTCGTTAACAAAATCAAATTTTTCAAGAGTGATAAGCTTGCACACCAATGGAATTTCTGAGTCTAATCTTTCCCAGATGCTATCCGGTAAAATTGATTTGAGTAGTAATTTAAAACTGGCTTACCTGCCGGGGTTTTCCGGGGTTACCTTGCGAGTTATGGCCGCTTCTGATTCTCAGACAGGCTCAGATGATAAAGCTATTGGACTTGCAGACCAGATTGAAAAAGTTTGCGGTGATTTGATATACGGCAAAGATGAAGAGACCTTAGAATCAGTTATTGGCGGACTCTTAAAAGATAATGACAAAACCCTTTCTGTTGCCGAGTCATGCACCGCCGGAACCTTAGGGATGATTATAACATCTCATCCGGGGTCATCGGCTTATTTTGAGGGAGGGGTTATCTCTTACTCAGATGATGTTAAGAAAAAACAGCTAAATGTAAGCCCCAAGATAATTAAAAAGTTTGGCGCTGTTTCAGAAGAATGTGCCGTTGCCATGGCTGTGGGTGCCAGGAATCTTTTTAACACAAGTTATGCTCTTTCCATAACCGGAATAGCCGGGCCGGATGGAGGAAGTGAGCAGAAGCCGGTCGGCACTACTTTTATAGGTATCAATTCTGCTCATGCCTCGTATGCCAGAAAATTCAATTTTGGTAATTTGCGGGAAGCAGTCAGAAAAAGATCCAGTTATGCCGCCTTGGAGATGCTTCGCCGGGAAATACTGGGAATAAAATAGTGCGCCTCTTTATTGCTCTTGAGCTTCCGGCTGAAATAAAAAACTACCTCGAACAAATAATTTCTGACTTAAAAAAATCGGATGCAGGGGTAAAATGGGTGAAGCCGGAACAGATTCATCTGACTGTCAAATTTCTGGGTGAGACAGACAGCAATAAAGTATCTGAAATTATAAACAGTCTCAATACTGTTTCTGCAAAACATAAAAAGATGCATGTTTCTCTGTCAAAACTTGGAGTGTTCCCTAATCTGGTTCGTCCAAAAGTTATCTGGGTGGGGCTTGAAGGTGAAATTGGGAACTTAGCAATATTTGCGGAAGAAATAGAAAATGATTTAGAAAAAATTGGATCCAAAAGAGAGAACAGAAAGTTCAAGGCTCACCTTACTTTGGGCCGGGTAAAATCAGAGCGGGGCATTTTTGAATTGTCTGATCTGATTTCCAGTTATACTCTTAAAAAAATGCAATTTGATTTTGAAAAGTTGCTGCTTTTCAAATCTGTCCTGACTCCGGAAGGGCCAATTTATTCGGTAATCTCTCAAGTAAAACTGAATTAGGTGGAAATTATAACCTCAGCTCAAATTCAATTTCATCTCTGAGTTCAATTCCGTAGTTTCCTGTTCTTGCAATAGATGGTTTGATTTTTCGTGAATTTTCAAGTGCATTTATATATATATTTGAAAGCCTGAATCCTCTTTTCTGGTAGAAGCGGATTGCATCAAGATTATCATTGAGAGTTATAAGCCAGAGGCGTTTGCAATTTTTTGTTTTGAGATATTTTTTAAGATGCTCAAGTAATGCTGTACCAATTCCCTGAAATTTCTGAAAAGAATCAAGAGTCACCAGCTCACACTGCTCGCCGGAAATTTCAAAAGTTACCAGACCGGAGATTTCATTTTCTGAGTTAAGGGTGTAGAATCCTTCGATTTCTGCGGGATAAATCTTTTTCCCCCGGGAGACAATAAAATCCGCTCCCCATTTTCTTATTATTTCAAGAACTTTTGGTTTATCTTTTTCAGTCATTTTATAAATGACATAGTCATTCATCAGATAAATCCCCGGGCGCCATCTATTATAAAAGTAATCCCTAAGTAGATTAAAAATATGGCGCAAAGAAGAATTAAATTTTTGAGGGTTTTGCCAACCATCAGTTTTTTTCCTCTCCATAGAGAAACAGAAACAAAGGTGTACCAGGTATAATCTGATAAAATATGACCAAAATAAAATACAACCGGACCGGTCACACCAAACTGCAATGACTTCACCAAAAAAGCCAACCCGGTGGTTGCCCACCAGACAAACCAGAACGGGTTTGACAGAGTTGCCGTTATTCCTTTGAGAGCTAATAGTTGGGAAGACTGTTTTGCAGAGATTGCATCATAGGTGACTTTTCCTGTTAAAATATCATAGCCCATCATTATGCCCATGCCAATCAGCGCCGCTCCGCCGATAAGTCCAATCCAGGCGGTGACGACTGAGTTTTCTGAAACGGCCACCAGTCCCATTGATAAGATTATGACCACAAATATCTCAGCGATGGCATGACCTGTGGAAATTATTGGTCCTGTTTTCCAGCCATGACGGGGAGTTTCCGAAAGCCCGACAACCAAAAGAGGTCCGGGCATCATCGCCCCGGAGAATCCGACTATATATGAGTTAATGAATATGAACAGCAGTTCCATGCTTAGATTATAATATGATAATTGATTTTATCCAAACAGGCTTCGCTTGCCTAATTTTGTACTACAATTTCACCAGAGTATATCGGCAGGGGCAGACGAGGCCGTCTGCCGCCCACAAAAATCCAAGTGCTGGCGGTTATGTCATCCTCGCGCAGGCGGGGATCCAGTCTTTCCGTTCGTTATTGCGAGGCTCGGTGAAGCAATCTAAAATTAAAACGCACCATATCAACCCACCGCAAGCGGATGGGGCACCTGTGCGGAACTCGTCTAGTAGTCCCCGATCTCTTATTCCCGTCATGGGCTTTGATGGATAGAATTGATAACAATCCATTATAAGAATACTGTTACTCAATACATTAATACATTAGAAATGTCTGCTTTGAGTAATATGAATTACTTTCTTTGAAAGTTTGAAATCTACCTGCGATAATTAGTGTTTTTGGCGTTAGGGTTATGGGCTTGCTTTTCTCTAATGCTTCTTTCAGCTTAGAAATTATTTCCTTTGCTATTAATTTATGACCTACAGCAGTGGGATGGCAATGATCAACGAATAACTGTTCATTTCCATTCTCTCTGAAAAGGGAAGGCAAATCAACTATCCTAACATTCTTTTGGCTCGCTAGATCGTCAATGGCTTCCCAGTATTGCTTTTTTATTCTAAGAGACAAGAAATCTGACTGCAAGGCTGAATCAAGATATATTAGACCCTCTTGGGAGGATGAATTATTGCTAATCAAATTTATTCCTATGTTATACAAAAAGGCGCAACCGGCTGATAGAATCGCCGGACTGGTATTTTCTCTATTGGTTTTACTAAACAGTTGACGCGCCATTTTTAGATTCTTGTCAGCAAGTTCATAGCTCCCTGCTTCCCAGTAGGTTACACCAAGATTATTACATATAACAGCGTCATCCGGATGGAAACTAAGAAGTTCAGAATAATGATCAATAGCTCTATCCGTAGTCATACCATCGTTGTAGGTAGAGAGGTAGACCCTTTTTGTGAATTTGTCTCCTATTCCGTATAACTTCCGAAATCGTTCTATGTCCAGACAGTATTTCAATTTTCGTCCGAGAATAATCTGCATCTGTTTTGGCATAATCAGCTGTCCATCTGAATCAAACGATTTTATAAACTGTTTGAATTGTAATCCTGCAGGCCAGAGAAGGGGCACAGGTGGCTTGAGAATTACTAGAAGACAATTATTTGAATTACATTGATCTGCGATTTCAGCAAGGTTTTCTGAAAACTCAGAAGGAGAAACTCTAACTTTCAATTTATTCGCTTTAGTTTCATCGAACTTTTCTTTATCAGTTAGAAGATTAACCAATAACCTATAAATAGCAGTCTTGTACAAATATTTTCTGATGATTCTGAACTTCTGTTCATTCAGCAGTTGTCGGTCAGTCACGGTACCTGAAATCGAAGCATCGTTATTTCCACAATAAAGTAGTATTACATCAGGTTGTAACTTCCATCCTTTGAGTTCTAGAAAGCGTTTAATTTGTTCACTCGTGAAACCGATTACCGATGCATTGATAATTTCCATATTGGTGAAATCAGATATGGTAGAATTTAAGCTGCCTCTTAACAATTCAGGAAATGAAAATTTATAGCTTTTTAGTCCCAATCCTATAGGAGACGAATCTCCCAATACCAGGATTCTCAAAGAGCCAGCATTCTTTTCAATGTTAAATTCTTCACCAATAAAATGTCTTGAATTGGTTTCAATAAAAGGATTGGACATATTTGCCTTGATTCGCCAAAGCAGGTCAGGGTCAGGCTCATGCCATTTAAAGAGAGATGAAAAATATTTTGTCTGCCATCCATCTTCGCTGGAACCTTCTATCTTGTGCGAAATAATGTATGATTCGAAAAATCTGGCACCCGCTTCAAGCAGCGTCAAAAAAATCATGAAAATTACGAAAGAAAAAAACACTTTCTTTACCATTAATTACTAATATCCTATTCTGTAATCACAAACTTATAAGTACCAGAGTATATATTATAGCCTTGTAGTGCAGGATCCCCGTGATCCTGCCATTATCATTCACCAAACGAATCCTCAAACAACAATCCCTTCTCCACGCCCCACTCAATTTCACCAGAGGATATCGGCTAGGGCAGACGAGGACATCTGCCGCCCACAAAGCAGAAAATCAAGACTGGATTCCAATTTTCACTGGAATGACATAACGGCCTACTTCCCAGTGAAAACCGGCGCCCGTTTTTCCATGAAGGCAGAGGTGCCTTCGTCTTTATCTTCCGTTCCGCAAATCTGACCAAACTGCACTTTCTCAAATTCACAACCAATGGCCAATGATGTTTCCAGTCCGCGGTCTATTGCTTCTTTGGACATCTCTATAGCCAGAGGGGCCTTGCTCGCTATCAGTTTTGCCATCTCCATAGCTTTGTCCATCAGTTCATGGGCAGGATATACTTCATCAAGCAGACCAATCCTATAGGCCTCGGCGGCATCAATAATTTCTCCGGTCAAAATCAGCTGCATGGCTTTGCTCCTGCCAACAAGACGGGGCAGTCTCTGGGTTCCGCCAAATCCGGGTATAACTCCCAGGTTGACTTCCGGCTGACCTATCTTTGCTTTTTCTGAACCAAGTCTGATATCGCAGGCCAGAGCCAGTTCACAGCCACCCCCAAGGGCAAAACCATTGATAGCCGCTATGACAGGTTTGGGGAATGTCTGGATGGTTCTCAGGAGGAACAATCCTCGCTGGGAAAAATCTGTTCCCGTCTGCACATTAAGACTTGCAATCTCAGAAATATCAGCACCGGCAACAAAGGCTTTTCCGGTACCGGTCAAAATGACGCACTTGATCTCTTTGTCAGACCAATGGTTGCAGAACAGTTGTTGAAGTTCAAAAACTGTATCTTTGCTTAAGGTATTGAGAACTTTTTCCCGGTTAATGGTGACCAGCAGTATCTCATCTTTTTTTTCAACCAGTATATTTTTGAATTCCGTCATTTTAAACTCCAATTATGAATATGATAAATCTCTACTATATTTTTCTACTATTCTATTAATCTTACCAATTTTAAGCCTTCGGTATAGGTGGTCGTTCCAATAAGTTCAAATCCGGCTTTCATATAACAGCCAAGGGCCGGGCGGTTGCCGCCATAAACCGTAATCATTACTTTTGCAATGTTCTTTCTTGCTCCGGCTCTCAGATATAAGAGCTCAAGCATCTTGGTGCCGTGTCCGGTTCCTCTCAGTGCAGGATCAACAATCAGATGGGCAATTTCAACAGCAATCTCAAGCGGTCTTTTCCAGAGCTCGGCATAAGCGGCCGGTTTCTTGTTGGCAAAAAGAATATACGAGCTGACATCGTTCCTCTGCCAGCTGTCAACAACATCATCGGGAGGCGGATAATCGATTCCCCGGCAGACATTTTTATATGTCTCAGCAGAGTCAATCCAACTGTGAACTACCCTTGAATATTCCGGTGTAAAAGGGATAATATCTGCTTTTACTTTTGCCGGCTCGGTCATTTTCTCTCCTTTTAGGTTTTGTCAAATATAATACCCTCTTGTATAAGAGGCAAATAAGTTAAGGGAAATAAACCGAAAACCGTATTGTTTGACTTTGATATCTTACTTATCTATATAGCTAAATAAACTGTTTCCTGACAAAAATAGGAGTGCACATAAATGATAGATTTTTCCTTTACCGATACCCAGCTGGCTGTAAGAGATATGGCCAGAGAAGTTGCTCAAAAAGTTATTCTCCCCGATATCCAAAAATATGACCGCTCTCAGGAAGTCAACCCGGACCTCATTCCGGCTATGGCCAAGGCAAACCTTCTAGGATTCTGTATCCCCGAAGAATACGGAGGCATGGGCACCGATTATATAGCTTTAGGATTAGCATCCGAGGAGCTGGAATATGGCGATACCTCGGCCCGTGTAATCCTTTCCGTTCATATAGGACTGTTCTCCCTGCCATTATTAACCTGGGGGAACGAAGAGCAAAAACAAAAATATCTGGTACCGGCTGCCAAAGGTGAAAAGATTGGCACCTTTGGTCTGACCGAGCCTGCCGCCGGCTCTGATGTCGTTGGTCTGCAGACTACGGCCGTTGATAACGGTGACCACTATCTTTTAAATGGTGAGAAGATGTGGATTTCATTAGCCTCAATGGCTGATTTTATGCTGGTCTTTGCCTGGACTGATTTGAAAAAGAAAAAAAACAGAGACCACTCCGGACTTTCGGCCTTTATCGTAGAAAAAAATATGGATGGCTTAACCACCGGCGACTTAGAAGGTAAACTTGGAGTCAGAGCCGGAAAGACAGGGTTTTTATCTTTTCAGGATGTCAAACTGCCCAAAGAAAATCTTATTTACAAAGAAGGTGCCGGATTTAAAATAGCCATGTTCTGTTTGGATCAGGGGAGATACACTGTTGCCTCAGGTTCCTGCGGGTTAATAAAAGCCTGCCGTGATGCATCTGTCAGTTATGCCAGACAGAGAAAAACTTTTGGAGTCCCCATAGGAGAGCATCAACTGGTCAAGCAGATGATTGCTAACATGGAAGCCGGATATGAATATTCAACTTATCTCTGGATGAAAGCCGGATGGCTGAA
>JACZYS010000007.1:9954-25560 GCA_022570975.1 Candidatus Zixiibacteriota bacterium
CGCTGCGCACCACGCACAGGCATCGACCCTGCTGTCGCTGGCCAAATGGATTGCCTGCAAAGAAGCCGAAGCGGCAGCGGCAAACGCCGTTCAAGTCCACGGAGCATATGGTTTCTCAGATGAGTACCCGGTGGAAAGATTTTATCGCAACTGTAAAGGTGCATCTATATATGAAGGCACAAGAGAAATACATACGCTTATGCAGGCCGACTATGCACTCGGTAATCGAGTCGACAAAGAGCTGGAAAGAGACCTCCCCAAAGCCTCCCAGTAGCGTTGCTACTCTTTCCATAACTTATACTTTGATTTGCTTTAAAGAATTACTAAAGTACCTAATGCTGGTAGTAGCTATATTGAATAAACTAACTTTGATCCCTCAGAAATTGCCTCCAATTGAGAGAGATTTCCACAGAAAATGTAGATAAAGTGTGCATAGCTTGTGGATGTCGCTATAACTTATTGCTGTCCTATGTGTTACCTATTATAAGAAAATTAACAATAATTTGAGATCTTATAGTTATGCAATTGTTTTCGCATAACCAATTGTCAGACATCTGATTGCACTTAGTGAAAGTTTATTTTGCGAACTTGGATAGTGGATGCTTTGAATTCTCTCCAAATCTGATTTTGCTATTATATTGAAAGTCAACAGAGTAGAAGAAAATTGAAAATAACACAAGTTTTAGTAGTTGCCGGAAATTGAACCACTATATATTGTGCCCACTTCAAGTAATGCTGTTAGTCAATCTTAAGAAGATTAGTCTAAACAATAAAGGAGTTGGGAGTCAGCTAAGGAATTTTTCTTATTTGAGGATATTAATATAAGCTACAAATTGTCGTAATTTGTCAAATTTGTGGTTGAAAAATAGCACAGGAGGTTGAGCTTGAGGATTAAACGGTATTTCACCAGGGACGGAGAATCCGCTTACAGCAGGATTAATTTTGTAAAAAGATCATCAGAAATAAAAAATACCGATGGTTCAACAGTGTTCAAGCTTGAGAATATTGAAGTACCGGAGAGTTGGTCTCAAGTAGCTGTTGATATATTAGCTCAGAAATATTTTCGCAAGACAGGTGTTCCCCAAAAAAACGCAAAGGGTGACGTCAAAAAAGATAAAAACGGTAACCCCATCACAGGCTGTGAAACAGATTCAAGACAAGTTTTTAATCGTCTTGCCGGATGCTGGAAACATTGGGGAGAAACTCACAATTATTTTGACAGCAAAGAAGATGGCGAAGCCTTCTATGATGAATTGTGCTACATGCTTGCCAGTCAGATTGCGGCACCGAACTCACCACAGTGGTTTAACACCGGACTTCATTTTTCATACGGTCTTACCGGAGTTGCCAACGGGCATTATTATGTTGACCCCAAGTCGCACGAACTGAAACAGGCCAGCAATGCCTATGAACATCCTCAGCCCCATGCATGTTTCATACAGTCAGTATCAGATGACCTTGTCAATGAAGGCGGCATTATGGATTTGTGGGTTCGTGAGGCACGCTTGTTCAAATATGGTTCCGGTACCGGGACAAATTTCTCCGGAGTAAGGGGTTCGGGTGAAACTCTTTCCGGAGGCGGAAATTCATCAGGACTAATGTCGTTTTTAAAAATTGGTGACCGTGCCGCAGGTGCAATAAAATCGGGAGGTACAACCAGACGTGCAGCCAAAATGGTCTGTCTGGATTTAGACCATCCTGACATTGAAGAATTTATTGCTTGGAAAGTAGTTGAGGAGCAAAAAGTTGCATCTTTAGTGGCCGGCTCAAAAATAATCAAAAAACAATTAGCCACAATTTTTGAATCTACCAAGATGAAAAAATCTTCCGGTCAACTGGAGGTTAATACCAACCCAAAAGAAAACCAGCAGTTAAAAGATGCTCTTAAAACGGCAAAATCTTTGTATGTGCCGAAGGCTTACATTCAGAAGATTCTGGAATTAGCATCACAAGGATTTACTGAAATTGAATTCGCGGAATATGATACTAACTGGGAAAGTGAAGCATATATCACGGTTTCCGGTCAAAATTCAAACAACTCCGTAAGAATTCCGAACAGGTTTTTTGAGATGTTAAATAGTGATGAGGAGTGGGAGCTGATTGCCAGAACGGACGGCTCTGTCACCAAAAAAATTCCTGCCTCTGAATTGTGGAATAAAATCACCCATTCGGCCTGGTCTTGCGCTGACCCGGGCGTGCAGTTTGACACTACAATCAATGAGTGGCACACCTGTCCTTCAGACGGAAGAATTAATGCTTCCAATCCCTGTTCTGAGTATATGTTTGTTGATGATACTGCCTGTAATCTGGCATCCATAAATTTGGTTAAGTTTCATAAAGATGATGGTTCTTTTGATGTCGAAGGATACTTGAACTCAATTAAAATATGGACGGTTGCTCTTGAGATTTCGGTTCTGATGGCTTCTTTCCCTTCTAAAGCTATTGCTCAGAAAAGTTTTGAGTTCAGAACATTGGGACTTGGTTATGCCAATTTGGGTACCCTCTTAATGAGAATGGGAATCCCTTATGATTCACCGGAAGCAATTGCCTGGTGCGGCTCTTTGACCTCGATGTTGACCGGAATGGCGTATTTGACATCGGCTGAAATGGCCAAAGAGATTGGACCGTTTCCCAATTTTTACCGCAACCGCGAGCATATGCTGAAAGTTATCAGAAACCACCGCCGAGCAGCCTACAACTCTGATAAGTCTGAATATGAAGGACTGACGGTCAAACCGACCGGAATAAATCCAAATTATGTTCCTGAAAATATTACCAGGTCTGCACGGCAGGTCTGGGATGAAGCTCTGGAAATGGGAGAGATTTATGGTTTTAGGAACGCTCAGGCAACTGTGATTGCTCCAACCGGAACAATAGGACTGCTGATGGACTGTGATACCACCGGAATTGAACCGGATTTTGCTCTGGTTAAATTCAAGAAACTGGCCGGTGGCGGGTATTTCAAAATTATCAATAAATCAGTGCCGCTTGCTCTGGAAAAACTGGGTTATGATGAGAAGCAGATTGAAGAGATTATCCTTTACGCAACGGGAACAAGAACGCTCAAACAGGCCCCTTATATTAATCATGAATCTTTGAAGGCCAAGGGGTTTGATGATGATGCCCTTGAAAATATTGAAGAGACGCTGGGTAATGTCTTTGACATAACCTTTGCCTTTAACAAGTACACTCTTGGCGAAGAGTTTCTTAAAGAGACTCTTGGTCTGGATGAATCAGTTTATAATGACTGGAATTTTAACCTCCTAAAAGAGCTTGGATTTACCAAAGAGCAGATCGAGTCAACCAATGAGTATTGCTGCGGGACTATGACTATTGAGGGTGCACCTCACCTGAATGATAAACATCTTCCCATTTTTGACTGCGCTAACAAGTGCGGCAAAAAAGGCGAAAGGTTTATTCAGTTTGAAGCCCATATCAGGATGATGGCCGGTGCTCAGCCATTTATCTCCGGCGCTATTTCCAAGACTATCAATATGACAGCCGAAGCAAGTATTGATGATGTTAAAAAAGCATACCGGATGTCATGGGAAACAATGAACAAAGCCATAGCTATTTATAGGGACGGCTCCAAGCTGAGTCAACCTCTGAACTCAGCCCTCTTTGAAGATGATGAATTTGCTCAAGAACTGACCGTTGATAATGCTGCTGAAAAAATGGCTGAAAAAGTTATTTATAGATATATTGCCAAGCGGAGAAAACTGCCGCATCGTCGCGCCGGATATACTCAAAAAGCGGTTGTTGGCGGCCACAAGCTGTACTTACGAACCGGTGAATACACTGACGGCACCATTGGTGAAATTTTCCTGGATATGCACCGCGAGGGAGCAGCTTTCCGCTCATTGATGAACTCTTTTGCAATTTCTGTTTCACTCGGGCTTCAGCATGGAGTACCGCTTGAGGAATTTGTGGAAGCATTTTTGTTCAGCCGTTTTGAACCAAACGGAATTGTGAACGGTAACAAAGCAATCAAAATGACAACCTCAATTATTGACTACATCTTCCGTGAGCTGGCCATAACTTATCTTGACCGGGTTGACCTGGCTCATGTCAGCGAAGAAGACTTGCGAGGAGACACTCTGGGAGATCCGTCTGAAGAATCCTCTGAATATGTTGCCGAAGAGCCGGCCGAACCCAAGAGAATGGGACTGGTGTCATCGGCAAGCAGGTTTGAATCTGATATCAGATCTCTTCATGCTGAGTCGGCTTTTGTTGAAAGCAACGGACGTGACGGAAATAACGACGGAAATATTATAGGAGGAAGTGGGAATGGTCATGGTAAGTCGTTGGAGGATCCGGTTGCAGTTGGGGAAGTTACAGAAAAAACGTCGGTGCTTGAGTATGTCTCATCGTCAACAACAGTTACTCTCAAAAGAGACGATAGCCTCACTGGTAAACTTGCCAGTGACATCAGGGAAGCAAAGCTAAAAGGGTACGAAGGGGATATGTGCGGAGCATGCGGCCAGTTTACCATGGTAAGAAACGGCACCTGTCTAAAATGTGTCACCTGTGGCGAGACCAATGGCTGCAGTTAATATTATTTAGAAAATTTCCATTTCTATTCGCTCAGTCGGGTTTGAGGAAGCTACTCGCTCAAATCCGGCTCTTTTCTTTTGTTCAAATATTTATTTCAATATGACTGCAGCTTGATATATTATTGTATATGACTCTAAGAAAATTAATATCTACGACATTATATTTATTTCTAGTTCTTCTTTTGTTTTTTGAGTCAATTTTTTCAGGGCTTATTATTTCATATACAAAAGAAATAGATAACTCTTATGAGAAGCTAATTTTTCTAAAAGAACTATTCTCTTTTTCTGATACAATTTACTGGCATATAGTTTTGGGAATTATTCTGGTTTTGGCAATTTTGCCTTTAGCTTTTTCAATTCTGTCAAGAACAGGAAGATATTCTCTCTTCAAAAACAGCGTGAATCTCTTCTTTTTATTGACTGCCATATTGTCTGCACTTTTCGGCTTCTTAATGGTGCGTGGTGGGCATTTTTATTTTCTGCAAGCAGATCTAATCTCTCAGCTTCATTCTGTTTTTTCTTTTTCTGCATCATTATTGTTTATCATTTTTTTGATATTGTTTTTTATAGGAAAAAATAGTGGGAAGAGCTCGGATGGAAATATTTCTACTAAGCCATTTAGGATTCTTGTTATATTACTTTTGGTTTCAATAATTTTTGCTATTTTTCTTGATAGTCTTACTACACCTATAAGACTTACCAGTAAGCTGCAAAACAGAAGGGCATTTGTTGACGGGCAAGTTTTAGATATTGAATGGATGGGGGTCGATGAAATTATAATTCCGGTGCACGGCGGAGCTAATCAGGCAGGAGAGGGGACTGTTGTCAGACTGAAATCTTTCAACAATGGAAAACTCATTTATTTTCTATTGAGATGGAAAGATGAAACTCGTTCTTTGAACCGGCACTTAAGAAAAACAAAGGGGGGTTGGATTGAAATCAAATCTGATTACCGGAGCTCTTACGGTGAAAGCCGCTACTGGGAAGATCAGATTGCTCTGTCATTTCATAAATCAAAAATGGGCTGTCTGAAAAGCTGTCACTTTGACTCAGAAATATCGGCCGGAAGGCATTATACTAATGGAGATACGGCCGATGTATGGTTCTGGAAAGCAGTCAGCACAAACGCCGCAAAAGAAGCAGAAGACGGCTGGTGGGGAGAACTGGCAGATGAAATTAAAGGAGGGGTGCATGTTGATAGCAGAGCCGGCGGCGGAGCAAAATCAAATCTAAATGAAGAATGGCAGGAGCCTTATTTTTTGCCAAAATATTTCTTTGTAAAAAACGTTATAAATATTGTCAGTAATACTTATGTATTATACTCGGTTGAAGCTGACAGTTTCCAGATAGGGATAGAAATTCCGGCGGTGGCAGTTTCACCTTCTATTGGGGATGTCTCCGATGTCAGAGCTGCTGGAGTTTTCAGAGGAGGGGAGTGGACGGTTGAAATTTCAAGACAGCTTAACACCGGCTCGCCTTTTGATTTAGCTTTAAGAGATGTTGTTTATCTGGGTATTGCAGTGTTTGACAACGCAGAAAAGCATCACGCTTATCATTTGAGAGCGGTTGAACTAATTATTGAAATAGACTGATTATCTTTTACGGCAATCACGGCAAAAACCCGGTGAGGAACAGAAAGCAGGCCTGCGCCAAATTTTTCATTCAGCATTATTTCATGCTCACGGTCAAATATATCAACCGCATTTTCGCTTAAACTGGCGGAGATTCCAGCCGAGGCCCTGACTCTTCCTCTCCAGTCACTGTGCGAGTAAGAAACATTTAAGTCATAACTGAACGACTCGATTTTATGGAAACCGTTGTTTGAAGCGTCAATTGCCCACTGCGGATAAAGACCGTTACCGCCACCCAGCTGCCAGTTTGGATTGTGTTTCAATATCAGATTCTCGGTCAATTCGGGAACGTTGTCTTTTATCGGGAGCCAGTCAAAATGAGCTATAACCAGTCGTCCCTTATTTTTTAAAAGTCGAAAAGCTTCTTTCATCACCTCATTCGAGTCAAACCAGTGCCAGCATTGCCCGGCAGTAATAACATCAAAAGATTCTTTATCCAACCGAGTTGATTCTGCTTTTGCAACTTTATAAACTATGCTTAAATTTTCAAGCCGGTCGGATTCTATGGCCTTACTAATCATCTCTTCAGAAATATCCAGGGCGGTTACAATGCAATTTGCTCTGGCAAATCTTTTCGCAAGCGTTCCGGTGCCGCATCCTAAATCAAGCAATATCTGATTTCTAATTCCAATTTTGAACTCAGATAGTTTTTCAAAAAAACTATCCGGAAACCCGGCTCTGTGTTTGATATAGTCATCAGCAGTTTTTCCAAAATCTATCATTTTGTTATCTCTTATTTTTTAATGTATCTCATTATCGGCCTGACTTTGGAAAATCGGGCGATCTCTTTGAAGCCGGCTTGCTGATAGGTTTTCAGCATTCCTGTCCAAACAAAGGGGTCAGGTAATTGTGGTTTTTTGGGAAGAAAGGGGTAGCCTTCAATGATAGTTGCTCCATTTTTGACGGCGAATTTGATAGCTTGCTTAAGGATTATTAACGATATCCCTTTTCTTCGAAATTCTTTTGATATAAAAAAACAACTGACCGACCAGACCGGTTGATCGTCAATTCTTATTAAGGTTCGTGATTTTTCCAACCGAATATATTTTTCCCTTGGGGCTATGGCGCACCAGCCGATTGGTTGTTTGTCCAAATAAGCGATGATTCCCGGCAAATTGCCTTCCTTAAGTAATTTTTTCATGGCGTTTTTATTCTTGATTCCTTTTTGCCGCTCATACTGTGAGGCAGGAAGGAGCCAGTTCATGCACCAACAGCCTCCGCACCCGCCTCTTTTACCAAATAACTCAACAAAGTCATCCCATCTATCCGGAGTTAAAGGAGTGGTTTTGACTTTCTTGAGGAATAAGGCATTATTCATAAACCATTAATAATCAAATCAGCCCAAATTTGCAAACGAAACAAATCTGAATGTTGGCCAAGCAGGTTTGCACAGCAGGTCAGGTTTCTGGGATTGTTATACTAAAAGATGGTTTAATTGAATCCAAAAACAAACTGCATTGGAACAACTAAACCATCTCAAACTGTTTATCTTTTGATAAAAATATCTCTTATCTCTCGGCCCTCTGGCTCATGAGAATTTCTGCCTGGCTGATTAAGTTTGTTAACTCCAGAATATCGTCATCATTGTTAATGTGATAGATATCCATAGCCAGTTTTTTCACTTCGTGTAAATTTGATTCTTTTGCCCAGTAAGAGCCTCTCAAAATTTCTGCGAACTCGGCGGCACAGGCAGAAAGCTGAAAGTCTAAAGATGCAGCTTGAAAGCTGTTCTTGAAAAACTTTCTTTTTATTACTCTATTAATTTCAACAACTTCCATACAGTCCGGATCTTTGTAGCGGATGAAAACAGTCCCCAGATTCTGTTTTTTCTGGTTTGGATGAAACTTGATTTCATATAATGCCGTTACCTGATGCCCGGCGCCAATTTCTCCGCCGTCTTTTTTGTCGTTGCGGAAGTCTTTGTCTAAAACATCCCGGTTTTCATAGCCAAGCAGTCTGTAACTCCGGACAACTTTTGGGTCAAACTCAACCTGAATTTTCACGTCTCTGGCAGCAAGCTGGAGATTTCCGGTTAGGTTATTTATGAATACCCGTCTTGCTTCGCTAAGATTATCCACATAAGAATATGAGCCGTTTCCTTTGTTACCCAGTTTTTCAAGGAGAATGTCATTATAATTGCCCATGCCAAAACCAACTGTGGAGAGGGTGATTCCCTGTTTGACATAGCGGTCAATAATGTTAAGAATGTCATCGGCCCCGGTTCTGCCCACGTTGGCTACGCCGTCACTGCAAAGGATGACTCTGTTGACTCTGTCACTGTCAAAATATGAGGAGGCCATTTTATATCCCAGCCGGATGCCTTCTTCAGCATAAGTGGAGCCTCCGGCTGTCAGGAATTCAATTATTTCCAAAATTCTGTGCTTGTCGCGTACATAAGTAGGTTTTAGCAGGACTCTGCCCCTTGAGCCATAAACAACGATACCAACTTTATCATTAGGTTTAAGCTCATTGACTAAACATTTTAATGAGTACTTTACCATTTCTAATCTGTTCTCAGTGTTCATGGAGCCGGAGACATCAATGACAAAAACAAGATTTGCTGCTTTTCTATTATCCGGGTGAACGACTCTGGCTTTTATGCCAATTTTTAGCAACTGGGAGTTGTCACCAAATCTTGACGGCGCACCTTCTAAATAAATATTAAAGGTATTATTAGTATTTGAAAGGTAATTGTAATTGAAGTGATTGATAAATTCTTCGGTTCTCACCGCATCCTGCGGCGGGAGGAATCCTCTGTTTAAGTAGGAACGGGTCATTATGAACGAAGCATCATCGGTATCAATGGCAAATGTAGAGTGGAAGTCATCTTCGGTGTCAACAAACGGATTGACACCATAGTTTTTGAAGAACATATCACGATATGGCTCATTATTTACAATTGCGTTTTGTAAATTATGTCTCCGATGATATTTTTGCTGTTTGCTCTGGTTTGGTTCAATCTGAGTTTTTATTTTGGGTGGCATCTTTTTAATTGTAACAACATATTCATCGGCTTGAGGTACTTTTGACATATTGTCTTGTAAATAAGATATTTCACCAGATCTTGCGCCTCTGACAAGGTCCTTGCTTTTTTTTGTTGTCGCGACATGAGCGACACCTTTAACCGTGTTTTGCTTTTCAGTCTCGTCCTTACCGATTGTAACAGAGCTGGCAGTGTTACTTTTATCTATCATATCCCTTCTTGCCCTGACCGTGACGATTTTGTCAAGTTCAGTTTTGGCTATATCAAGCTTTAGATCAATAATTTCTTTGACCGAACTTGAAACTGTTACCTCGCTCAATTCAAGGGTTTTAAAGCCTAAGGCGGAAAACCTGAGCGTATATTCCCCCGGAGGAACATTCTCGATTGTGTAAGTGCCATTGATATCTGTAACGGCACCAAAATTTGTTCCTATGATCATGACAGTTGCACCGACAATAGGAAGACCTGTTTTACCGTTGGTGAGTTTGCCGGAAATGCTTCCGTTATCCGCGGCGTTGATTAAAAATACTGCCAGAAGCAGCAGGCTGTTGAATGTGAGGAGTTGTAGAACTTTTGCTGGACGCATAATTCACCTCCATGTTAAAATGTTTGCATTACTTCACTTGGAGGTAATACAGGAGTAAGACGAAAATCTTCCCAAAAAAGTTCAATAAAGGGCAAGATCTGCTTTTTTTAGATAATTCAGCAATTTATGAATACAATCATGAAGGAAAAGAATGGAAGTTAATACAATTGTCTTTTGAGAGTAGCCTTAAATTAAGCGCAGATTGGAGGTGATATATTAACTGGCTTCCACGTCAGGGTTATTAGTTAAGGCAAGGGGACTCATACCCAGAAGCTGCCGAATCTTTATCTGGAGCTCAAGGGCGAAAGAAAATACGAGCGGAGTTAATACCAGAGTAATAACCGACGATAACACCAATCCGCCTACCACAACCGAACCAAGCCCTCTGTATAATTCTGAGCCGGCACCCGGCATAATAATCAAGGGGAGCATACCTAAGGCGGTGGTGCTGGTTGACATCAGTATTGGTCTTACTCTTACGGCGACAGATTCTTTAACCGCTTCCCGTGGGTCTGTTCCCTGACGCACTTTGTTCAAGGCGTAATAAACTAAGAGAATTGAGTTGTTAATAACAGTACCAACCAGTATGACAAAACCGAGCATGGTCAAAATATCAAGTTGCTGCGTATCATTGAAGATTTGTACAATTCTTAAACCGAGCACTCCGCCAAAGGTTGCCAGAGGAACAGTGAGCATTATAACCAGTGGAAAAACGAACGACTGAAGCAAGGCCGCCAGAAGCAGGTAGGTAAGTATTATGGCAATTGTAAAATTGAGATTGATAGCTTTCTTAAGACGTGACAGGTCATCGGCTGTGCCGGAGAGTTTTATATCATAGAGTCCGCCGATTTCTTTATTTTCTCTGGCCGGCTTAATAATTTTATTGATAATTGCATTCATTCCTTCTTCCAAAGGGATATTATCAGGCAGGTTGGTCAACAAAGAAACGGCTCTCTGACGTTCAACATGGTTTACCTGTACGGGACCCTGTTCCATTTTTATTTCAGCCAGATCAGCCAGGGTCAGCATTCTTCCATAAGGTGAGGCAATGGGAAGCTGGGCAATATCCTGTGTGTGTCTGCTCCAGTTGTCGTTACCTTTTAAAATTAAATCAATGTTGTCACCTTCGTGATAGTATTCATCAATTTTCATTCCATCAACCAGCGAGTTAACAGCCACACCAATTTCAGTTGCCGTCATTCCGTTGTCGGCGGCACGAAGGCGGTCGGGAATAACTCTTATTTCCGGGTTGCCCAAATCGAGGCCGGAAACAGGGCGGGATTTGCTTCCCGGAATAACCTCTCCCAATTGTCCAAAAACTTTTCGAGCGATAGGAAGGCTTTTTGTCAGGTCAGGTCCGGTTACATCGATTTGCAAAGACCGACCTCCACCAAATGAAAAGAGAGATGACTGAAAAGCAAATCCAAATGAACCGGGGATGGAGAAAAGCACCTCGTTGGTTGTACCTACAAGCTCTTTTGCTCTTGTTTCCACGTTGGCACGGATACCCATAAAGGCGTTACCGGGGAGAGCCACGAAGAAAAATTGGGAAACGCCTCCTCCGGGGAGGTCTCCTGCTTCATCTGCCGGTGTCTCCCACAAATATTTCAGCTGACTTTCTACGGATTTGCCAATGTTTACAACCTCATCAATATTATAACCCGGCGGGGGAACAATGATACTGAAGATAAAATTCTGATTTCCGTTGGGCAGATATTCGGAAGCCGGCAGAAGCAGCCAGCTTAATCCTAAAGAGACAAAAACTATTGACAGAATAGTAGCGATTCTTCTTCTGGAACTGATATTAATATAATCAACAAGGGCCGATATTCTTGCCGTCATTCTTTCAAGAAATGAATCCGAATTATTGTCATTTGATAATTTGGATGAAGATTTAAGTATTCTTGCTGAAAGTGAGGGGATAACGCTGAGTGATACGATTAATGATATTACAATGGCACTTGAAATTGCTATGGAAATATCTCTAAAAAGCTGACCGGCTCTTTCTTCGATAAACATAATCGGCAAAAAAACGGCTACAGTTGTGACGGTTGAGGCCAGAAGAGCCCCCCACACTTCTTTTGTTGCTTCCACAGCAGCCAGCATTCTGTTTTTGCCCATCTGCAGGTGTCGGTATATATTTTCGAGCACAACAATGGCGCTGTCCACAACCATTCCAACGGCAAAGGCCATTCCCGCCAATGAGATGACGTTGATGCTTCTTCCAAAGAGGAACATTATCAGGAAAGTCGTGATAATTGAAATAGGTATTGAAATTCCGATAACCAAAATTGAGGAGGGAGACCGCAAAAAGAAAAAGAGAACTAAAATAGCCAGCAGACCGCCCAAATAAATATTGGTTAAAACCAAATCAATGGCAGAATTAATATAGATAGATTGCTTGTAGGCATTTTCAACTTTCAGACCCATTGGCCCCAGGATTTCTTTGTTTACTATTTCTGCCTGTTTTTCAAGATTCTCAATAATTTCAATCACATTGGCGCCCAATTCTCGTTGGGCATTAAAGGCGATTGCCGGTTTTCCCTTGTGTCTTACTAAAGCGGAAGGTTTGCGATAATCGATTGAGACTTCGGCTATATCCATCACCCTGATTGCGACACCGCCACTTATTTTTACAATCGTCTGCCTGATATCTTCAAGGGAGTTAAATCTGGACAAGGTTCTTATAACATATCTTCTTTTGCCCTCTGAGAAATTTCCACCGGAAATATCCCTGTTCTCAGCTCTTAATGCCCGGGTCAGTTCGGTAATGGTTATTCCCATTGAGGCCACAAGTTCCGGGTCATAGACGACATGGACTTCTTTATCCATTCCACCAAAGATATTTATTGATGAAACGCCTTCTACCCGTTCAAAGTAAGGCTTAATTTTGTCCTCAATAAATTTCTTCATGTGAGGAACATAAGCATCTGAATCAGACTTAATGATAAACCAGGCAATAGCCCCCCTGAGTCTACCCGAAGTAGTCACAACTGGTTTGTTTGCATTTTCAGGATATGAAGGGACTTCGTTTAATTTATTGGTAACCTTTAACAGGGCACCTTCAATAGTTGTTCCAACTGTAAACTCCAAGGTGATCGACCCGGTGCCATAGTTTGACTGTGAGGACATTTTGACCACACCCTCTACCGATTTCAGGAAATCTTCCTGCTGGTCAATTATCTCTTTTTCTATCTCTTCCGGTGAGGCCCCAGTCCAGTTGGTTGTTACTGTTATGATAGGATTGTTTACTTCCGGAGTCAGCTGAACCGGAACATTAAAAAATGCAACAATCCCGCCCAGCATGGCAATTAAGACGCCAACTATAACTGAGACCGGATATTTGATTGAAGAATTAGTGAAGCTCATTTATCAATTGTCTTTTGGTTATTCTTTTTCAGCCAGCTTCTCTTCTTTTTCATTTGAACCATTTTGCTCCTGGTTTTGTCCCGGAGTTCTGACCGGAGAATTGGGGAAGATTCTTTCATTACCTCTTATAATGACCGGCATATTTTCTGCCAGTCCTTCTCCAGAGACTGCTACCATATCATCTTTAAAAGCTTTGGAAGAAACTGTAATTTGTTTGGCCAGTCCGTCTTTTATTATGTAAACCAAAGTGTTCATTCCCTGCCGGACAATTGCATCTTTGGAAACAGCCAGGCTTTCAAATTCTTCGTTCAGATATAATGTTACCCTGGCCAGCATTCCGCTGGCCAGTTGAAAGTCTTTATTGTCAATGGTGATGATTACCGGAAAAGTATGGGACTTTCCTGATGAAATGGGAGCAATGCCGCTGACAATGCCGCCGCTTGAAATTTTCTTATTGTTAGTAAAACTTACATCTGCTTTTGAACCAATGGCCAGATGACCGAGATATTTTTCCGGCAGGTCAACAATGACCTTTATCTTTGAAAGGTCAGCCAGTTCAAACACCGGAGTCCCCGGTTTGACCCAGTCACCAACGTTTACCAACTGACGTCCGGTTGTGCCGTCATAAGGAGCTCTTACGAAACAATTATTTAAGTCCAGTTCCAGTCTTTTTTTGTCGGCAATTAGTTGGAGGTGTTTTTCTACTGCTATTGAAGTCATCGCTCTGACAGAATCTAAAGAGCTGTCTGAAATTAGGTTCTCTCGGTATAATTTTTGGGCCCGTATTAATGTGCCTTCGGCCAGAGTCTTAATCGATTTTGCCTGCGAAGTTTCGGCTGCTTTTGACTTGAAAAGTAAAGAAGATTTTCTGTTGTCTATTGTAATCAGTTTATCTGTTGCTTTAACCCGGTTGCCTTCTTTTGCATTTATATCAATAACTCTTCCTTCTACTTCAGCAACAATCCTGCTGTTGGTGATTGCTTCTGTTCTTCCGGCCAGTGATATCTGTTCATGGAACACAAGTTTGACGACCGGTTCAGTTTCAACAAGGGTAGGAGGACCCTGTTGCGAAAAAGATTCCTGTGGTAATAAAGTTATTAGCAAGATTATGATTAATAAAAGTTTATTCATTCTTCCTTTTTTCTCTCAGCTGATTTTTTTCTCTGGTGACTCAATTTCTTTCAAGAATTAAGCCCAATATAAGTTCTGATTTCACATTACTTGAAAATTAATGATCTATCTTTATGGGGAGCAGGTCAAAAAAGTGCCAGATTGAGCAGAAGGGATCGCCGGGACCAAAATATGATTGGGCAATCAATCTTATTTTTCCTTCAGTATCTTTAGTAAATGTTGAAACTCCGGGCTGGGGGTTGCCTTCGTCTGATTCAAAACCAAGATCTTTGTTGAAACTGTTGCTTTCGGATGAAACGATATCAAACTTCCAGCCATTTTTTTCTGCAAACTCTGCCTGGTCTGCCGGGCTGTCCGGACTGTTTAAAACAAAAGCTGCCTTTGTCTCCAAATGCTGATATATGCCGTTGATTCCGTCGGCCCACATTGTACAATACGGGCATGATGAACCCATATTGTGAATCAGAATCAAATGTTCGTTCTTGCCAAAGAGTTCAGAAAGTTTTACGGCCGAGCCGTTATTGTTCTTGAACTCATAATCGGTCACATCTTTGGGGGTGAGTTCTTTTCTTTTCTCTGCAAGATTTTTGTGCAGTTCAAATAATTGAGTTTCCAGCCCGGTTATTACTTCCGAGCCCATTATTCCTACGGTCATTTTCTTCTCCTCTTGTTTCCTGACTTAACACGGTTAATATACTATATTTCTGACTAATTTCATCTCTATTTTCTTGTGTTTTTCAAATTTCTCAATATTACAACTGTTTCTTTTGCTATATTACATAGTAAACGTTTTTTCAATTGGTTAGTTTCACAATATTCATGCCCTTCCGTCAACTCATAATTCAATCTTGATATCTCATCGTAAGGGAATTATATTATCCCAAACTTTGATTGGGGAATATATTGAGAGAATTAATAGAGAATTTTCTGTCAAATTCAGGTGTCTCACAAAATCTAAACGAGCCTTTGACCCAGCTTATTCTGGTACTGGCCGTTATTCTAATGGCTGTTTTATCAAATATGATTGCCAAGAAAATACTTTTGACGGCAATTCACCGATTTATAAGAAAGAGCAAAACTGACTGGGATGATGTTTTAGCTGAGAAAAAAGTATTCAGCCGTCTTTCTCATTTTGCCCCAGCCATTGTCTTATATTCCACCGCCAACCTGGTAGCCGGCGAAGGTCTCTTTGAAGGAGCAGATTTTGTTCTTAAAAAGGCCACCGTTTTGTATATGCTTTTGGTGGGAGTCTCTGTCTGGACTTCATTTTTGTCGGCTGTAATCGTCATTTATGACAAATTTGACCGCTCCAAAGAAAGACCAATAAAAAGCTATGTCCAGATTCTGATGATA
>JACZYS010000161.1:0-280 GCA_022570975.1 Candidatus Zixiibacteriota bacterium
TTTTCTTTACCTGTTTTGTAATAGTTTTCAAAGTATCCGTCATGTTCGCTATGATATGGTTCTGGCAATAAAACTCTTACATTTTGACCAATAAGTTCTGCCGGATTCCAGCCAAATACTTTTTCAACCTTACTGCTGGCAAGAATTATTTTACCTCGATGGTCTGATGCTACAACCGGGTAAAGGGAAGAATTTAGTAATGCCTTGGTACGAATTTCATTTCTTGCCAGAAACTTTGAAGCTTCAATTCTTTCGGTAATATCTGAACAATAGATGTTCA
>JACZYS010000161.1:290-5788 GCA_022570975.1 Candidatus Zixiibacteriota bacterium
CCTCATAAATAAAGTTGCCAACAGTTACTTCTCTTTTGGTTGTATGATTTGTGCGAAATATTTCCGATACGAGTTCTTTCCAGTCCTCTGGAATTTCATCTCCAATAGAAATTTTCCAGATATCAAAAATAATTTTGCTCGCCTTGTTACCGTATAGAAGTTCTCCTGTTTGAAGTACGCGAAAAACAGGCCATGGATTATCTTCCGGAAATCTGGTGAGCTCTTTGTTTATGTTTTCCATCTCTTTCTTGTCAGAAATATCATGCCAGCTGCTGGTTAGTCCGGTTAGTTTGTCGGTCTTATCAAACTCTCCATACACTTCCTGATGAAGCCAGATATAGTGTCCTTCTTTATGACGTAACTGATATTCGAGGGCAATGTTTCTCTCTTCTGCTACCTTACTCAGTTGGTCAACTGTCCTATTCCTATCTTCCTGGTGGAGGCGTCTGGTCCAGAAAAAGTCGTCTTTGTAAAATTCTTCGGGAGCATAGCCAAGCAGCTCGGCAGCTTTTTCACTGACATGAATAATTTTGTGAATAGGCGGAGGGCCGCACTTGATGAAAACGAGCGGAGATTGGTCCAATAATTTTGTTAAATTTGCACGGGATGATTCAAGCTCTTCGTTCAAGTTTTTGATCTGAGAAACTTCCTTTAATACTTGTTTCCTTGATAGGTAAATCAGAACAAACAGGACAATTAAAACCATGATTGTGAAACGCGTATAAAGGATTTCCAAACTGTGTGGAAAAATGGAGTCAACAAAGGTATAGTTTTTGAGGAATAAACTGTCTGCGTAAGCATCTGCTACCCAGTAAAGAGTTCCAAGAACGAGCCCATACAAGATTGGCTTCAGATTTATCATAAACTCAGAAGGATCGTACATTTTTGTCATTATCTCCCCCGTCAATGTGGCAAAATCTTATAAGATAATAAAATTATCGAGAGGGTCAAAAATTAGTATTAGCCCTCCCAATACTTATCGGGATTTATACTGGAATATTAAGAATTATTAGGTTTCTCCGGATGCCTTTACCAGACATATGTTCTTTCACAACCATAGCATCAATATTCTTGTCAATATCTCACGGTAGCATATAGGGAAACTTGCTGATTTTGAAAAAGAGCTTGATCCCAAAAAATTTGTTAGAATACACAGACAGCACATTATAAATTTGTCTTATATAAAATCTTTTACAGCAAATAGCGGTGAATCCTATATTGTTGTTATGCATGATAATAGTTCTTTTCCTATTAGTCGGAGAAGAATGTTTGATGTTCGCAACATTTTGGCCGGGCTAAACAAATAAAAAAGCTGACAACAATTGCCCGCTTTGATTTCTTTCTTGAAGTACCACCTTGTTCCGTGGGCGGCAGATGCCCTTATCTGCCCCTTTATTCCATATCGTGGGCGGCAGACGCCCTCGTCTGCCCCTATATTTTAACTTTTACAATTATATTCCCAACTATATATGGCGGAGAGGCAGGGATTCGAACCCTGGATACCTTGTGGGTATAACGGTTTTCGAGACCGCCGCATTCGACCACTCTGCCACCTCTCCGTTTGTCGCAATCAACATTTATTTATAACCTAAGTTAAAATCTCTATTTTCCAATATGCTTTAATTATTTTGCCTCATCAACATCTTCTGATGAGTAATAATTTTTTCAATTGCTCCCTGTCTCGGCCTGACAAACTGAAAAACCAAAAAGGAAAACAACACAAAAAAGGCAGTTTCCCGGAATCGTCCGGATAAGAAAAAGTACAAGTAACCATATAAAGAGATTGAGGCAATACTGATAAATATTGGCCGGAACAATCGTAAAACCTCTTTCGCCAGATCGCTTTGGAAATTGTTTTCAGATAAATTCATTTTTTTCTGTATAACTGTTGTTTTTTTCCAATAAGAAAAGCCACCTTGAGCAACTGCCAAAAATGCGAACACAAAAAACAAGACGTTGCCCATCTCGCCAACTTGGTTGTTCACCACATAATTCTGAGAGATATAATAACAGAGCATCAACAGCCCCATTGGGATAAGGACATTGGTGAACATCCCCAGATAAAGAGTTTTCGCTACAATCGTATTTATTTCGAAATAGTCGTTGTTGTTTTGTATGTTCATGGTTTATTAATTTTCTCCAAAAATTTATCATAAGATTTTTTGGTGGGGAAAAGTATAAACGCCCAGACAGTTCCCAAGAGGTAAAAATAATAAAAGTTGTTAAAGTCCCCGGTAATGATTACCACTACAAGTCCATAGAGAAAAACGGCGTTGACCATCGCAATTTTTGTAATACCGATAGTGAAAAATAGCTTTTCAGGCGTTTGTCTGTTGGTGACGTTTCTTCTATACATGCCGATATGAAATTTTTCGATCAAAAATCCAAGTGAAGGTTGAATCAATGAGAAAAGAATCAGGATATTGAACATTAAGTCATTGGCAGGGTTATCTGTTTTTTGCAGATCAATATAGTATCCGGCGATCAGGTATAAAAGAGGAGCACCAATATAAATGGCCGCGGCCATCAGTTGCGTGTTTCTAAGTGGTTTGATCTCACTAAATTTTATCATCATAAATACTTCCTATGCTAATTTATAACCTCCGGAAATTTATTTCCCAATATTGCTTTTGCCTCTGCGGATAAACCATTCGGATAAAACTCTTTTATAGCAGCCTCGGCTCTTTTTTTGTCACCCTTGTTTAAGTAATGTTCAAGAAACTCAATTTTTTTCTTTTCAGCAAGTCCAGTTAAGTTAACAATCCGTTTTCGATAATTGATTACTTGTTCATTATCCCTCTTTATCTTAGATATACTTTTCAAAGTGTTCAAAACCGTAAAATCCGTTGAGTCCAAATCAAACGCTTTCAAAAGAACATTTTCGGCACTCTGTATTTCACTTAACTGGAAATATGTAATTCCCAGGTGAAGATACATCTCCAGATTATACGGATTTAACCCGGCCGCAATTTCCAGAACTTCTTTTGCCCGGTCATATCTCTTCAGCTCCATATAGGCAAGCCCCTGGTTATAATATGCCAGCGCATAAAGCGGATTAATCTTAATCGCCTGATTAGTCAGGTTTATAACCTCGTTGTAACTTCGGGTCTTGAGCTTATCTTTTGCCTGAAAGTTCAATGTTTTTTCCGGATAATTTTCAAGCCAGAACTTTTTTGTATCGTTGGCAATGTCATCCAAACCGTGGTCAATTGCATACCAGTTGACAATCTGCACGTGCTGCATGCTCTTTCTGGTATCCATCTTATAATAACTGCGCACCTGCTTAATTGCAGCAGGCGGCATGACATTGATATATAATCTTGCAACAAGAATCACCCAGCCCAACATGATTGAAAACAGCACTATTTTAAAATATGAATTGAATTGTTTCTTATATTCTAATATTGAATAAATCAGCATACATAGCAGCGTTAGTCCGATAAAGGCAAACAAATCCCAGTCTCTGGCCATGCCTAATTTGGGGTCGAAAATAAAAAGCGCTGCCAAAGCAGAAGAAGATAAAATAGCCAAAAATAATAGAACATCATTTCTTATTAGCTTACGATATCCAATTTTGAAAAAGAAATACAATAACAAGGGAAGCGCGGGAATAATTATTATCAGTTGATTCAACAGATCCAGAAGATGCTTGATTGAAAAAAGTGAATAACCGTCTAATACGAAGCGGTCATTTCCAAAAGGAAGTACCGCAAACCTGAAAAAAAGAAAATTCTTATAAAGAAAGACAAAGACTGCAACGGATACAACAAATAAAAAGGTTAAATATTTCCAGAAACTCTTGTTTTGAAAAAATGATGCTCCGGTCTTGCTGGATAATGTTATCACCAACAGAAAAACTAATGCGGGGACAAGTATGGTGCCAAAAATATGGAGCAGTAATCCAACTGCAACTACAACGGTTGGAACAACCACAGACACTTTTCCCTTTGCGGCAAGCATACCACTTAATAAAAAAGCCAATACTGTAGTTATGAAAATAGAATAATTTTCCACGTAGCCAAAATATAAGAGCATGAACCCACCCGATGATATCCCAACCAAAAACAACAGTCTATCAGCAATATTCTCGAAGAGCTTTTTTGCAGAAAGGGCAGTTATGACCAGCGCAATAATTCCAGACGCTATTGAAAGAGATTGATATGACCAAAGAGCTGCTTCTTCAACTCTATCAATGAGCAGTGAATACAAAAAGCGGTGGATAAGAATTTCGCCGAAATTTCTCGGTTTTATGACAGCACTGTCATTTGCCACGTCACCCAGAACCATGTAACCATCGCCAAGAAAATGAGTCGTAGAGCGGAGCAGGTAAAAGGATATGGCAAACAGAATAATCAGACCGACAGATGAATACAGATAAAGCCAGCTTTTGTCAGGTCGCTCACTATTGTCGCCTGAATCATCTGAAATAAATTTTATGATAAGCGGGGCTATCAAGGCAATGCCTAAGATTGAATATTTCCAAATTTCCGGAACAAATGAGAGAATATTATATCCCCAGACTCTTTCATCGGGGAAAAAAGAAGCAGCATAAACCAAAGCTATAATAGAAAAATAAATTAAATATAATACTGTGTTGGGATTGGTATTGCTTTTTCCGTTTGATGACATAAACAGAATATACGCAGATGAGACTTTTAGTCAATATTTATGGAATTAGACCAAATTGAAAAATGGAAAGAAATGGCGCCGGCACTTATGAAATTGATTGTTCTTTATTTCTGAGAGACTTAAAAAAGAGTTTCATCATTTCAGAAACTTCCTCAGCCAAAATCCCTTTTACAACCTCAATTTTATGATTGAGTTTTGATTCTTTGGGGATATCAAATATAGATCCGCAGGCGCCAAACTTGGGGTCAGCTGCTCCATAAACAATCGTTTTGATTCTGGATAGCGAGGCCGCCCCGGCGCACATGCTGCAAGGCTCAAGAGTGGAAAAAAGATAACAGTTTTCCAATCGCCAGTCGCCAAAATGATTAAAGGACGCAGAAAGGGCCACCATTTCGGCATGGGCGGTGGCATCGTGGAGTGACTCGGTCTGGTTGTATCCGCGCCCAATAATTCTGTTTTCAAACACAACCACAGCACCCACAGGGACTTCGTTTAGCTCAAGGGCCTTGTCGGCCTCCATCATGGCGGCTCTCATAAAATCTTCATATTTGTCAGCATTCATGGTGAGAATATATGTATGAATTTTTCTTGAATCAACACAATTAAATAAATAGTCTATCCCTCATCCCCAAGCAACCTTGCAATTATTTCATCATAGAAAAAACTGCCTTCATCACTCGTGCGCGGCAGGTGTCCTCACCTGCCCCTTTCTACTGATCTTGAAACTTAAAACTATTATCAACAACCAGAGAACCTTGTTTATCACTCATCCAATCTGTAGCACTCGAATACATCCAATCAGATGCTTCCCTAACAAGACCTGCCTTGACTGGGTTGTTGTGAAAATATTCTAATTTAGTCTTAAACTG
>JACZYS010000162.1 GCA_022570975.1 Candidatus Zixiibacteriota bacterium
AATAGTATCTAATATAAGGACAAACTATGGAGATAAAAAAGATTGTTGCAAACTCATAACAATTCTTCTGGGTTCCGAATATTTCATTCTTTAAAAAAATTTGTCTTGCAATATTATTTTTGAATGAACTGTGATTTAAAATTGCGGTAACGGCTGATTCTTTGTAGGATTTTTCCATCATTTTATCATTAAAAATACTTTTTGTTGTGTTTGTCATTTGGATGGTTGGGGCCGTGATGAATCTTCCGAAGTTGTACGAAAACGGAATGCCGGTCTTTGGAACTTTTGTCTACGGAATGAATGCGGCTATTCTCCCGCTACTTGTGGATTTCATAGGGCCAGGGACTTTTTTGTTCGCTCTTTGGAATAGAAAGGCGTGGGCGCCATATTGGGCGTTTGCATACAACGGCGCGTTCATTCTCAATAACACGGTCGCTTTTTTCACTGTAAGGGAAGAATTGGGGTCGCCACAAATTCTCGTACCAACTATCGCGAGCCTTACCTTTCTTGCCGTCATTTTTTGGAAGCGGGGCTATTTCAAACAAACTCCATAGTCGCAGAACCGTTCATTCCCAGGAAATAATCCGTGCAGGACCGCAGCTCACAAAGAACCCGGCCCCTTATGGCCGGGCTGACGTCTGTGGCCTCGCCGATTTTCTGAGCTATTGACCGTCCGCTTCTAGGCAATTGCGCAATCAGCTGACGGGCGTGCGGCGCTTTGCGATGACAGGTTGAAAATGCCGGTCTTGATGAAGTCAAAAGTTCTGGTGGGTTCAATCTCTGCTGAATTAACTGATTATGAATTAGGCGAGATTGAAAGCTTTTAAAGATGCCCCCTAAGAAAAAGACAGTTACGGCTGTAAATCTTTCAAACGTCAAACAGCATTCTTATTTCAAAAGACCAAACAAAACTAAAATCAAATCATTTGGCAAGCCGATTAACCCAAAAGGGGCCAAAGAATTTTTTGGTTCCCTTCCTGATTTTTTAAAAGCGTCAGACTTAAATGAATTTATTCAAAAAGTTGTAAAAGCAAGAAAAAGCAATCTCCCTTTTCACTTGTTGCTCGGAGCTCACATTATTAAAGTAGGGCTCTCGCCAATCATAATTGACTTAATGAAGCATAATATTGTAACCGGTCTTTCATTTAATGGTGCCGGTCTCATTCATGATCTGGAGCTTGCCTTTTGGGGAGGAACTTCAGAAGATGTCCAATCCGGTCTTATGGACGGAAGTTTTGGAATGGCCAAAGAGACTGCAGAGCTTTTTGCAAAAGTAACAACCCTTGCTGATGAACAGAAAATAGGATTGGGTGAAGCCGGAGGAAAGTACATCACCAAGTACAGGGCTAAAAACAGAAATCATTCAGTTTTTGCAGAAGCATACAAAAGATGCTTGCCGGTTACAATTCATGTTGGGATTGGAACCGACATCGTAGCCCAGCATCCCAATTTTGATGCTTCCAAAGTGGCTGAAGCTTCTTATACCGACTTCAAAATTCTGGCGGCCATCTGTGAAGATATAGACCGGGGCGGCGTTCTGGCAAATATAGGCTCGGCTGTTATTCTGCCCGAAGTATTTTTGAAAGCGTTGACTGTAGCAAGGAATATAAAAAAGGGGAAAAGCAAACTTACTACGGCAAATTTTGATATGATTTCACATTACAGGCCGATGGAGAATGTTGTCTCCCGCCCGACTTATAAGGTCGGCAAGGGCTATAATTTTGTTGGTCATCATGAAATAATGATTCCTCTTTTGGCCTGGGGGCTTAAAGCTAAATTTAAAAAATAGATTTATGGAGATTAAATGGCGAAGCTGATAGAATGCGTACCAAACTTTTCAGAAGGACGTCGGCCGGAAGTTATTGAAGCAATTTGCAAGGCGATTACTTCGGTTGAGGGAGTGGCTCTCTTAGACAGCGAAATGGATGCCGACCATAACCGGGCCGTGGTAACTTTTGTCTGTCATCCCAGTCTGGTGGTTGAAGCCGCTTTTCAGGGAATCAAAAAAGCTGCAGAACTTATTGACATGACCAAGCATACCGGTGAACATCCCCGGATGGGTGCTTGCGATGTCTGTCCGTTTATTCCCCTTTCTGAAGTTTCAATTGAAGACGCTATCGAGCTGGCCAACAAACTTGGAAAAAGAGTAGGGGAGGAGCTTGAGATTCCGGTCTATCTATATGAAAGTGCGGCCACCACCTCCAAAAGAAGAAACCTGGCCAAAGTTCGCACGGGAGAATATGAAGGCATAAGAGACAGTATTGAAACAGACCCGGCAAGAAAACCGGACTTTGGCCCCTCAAAAATGAATCTCAATTCAGGTGCAACTGCCATTGGAGTTCGTTTTCCGCTTGTTGCCTTTAATGTATATCTGGACACTAACAAAAAATGGATAGCCGACAAAATTGCCGATGCCGTTCGGTCTTTAAAAGGTGGATACCGCTTTGTGAAAGCGTTGGGGTTTGAAATTAAAGAGAGAAATCAGGTGCAGATATCTATGAATCTGGTAAACTATACCAAGACCCCAATGTTTAGAGTATTTGAGACAATTAAGTCGGAAGCTGCCAGATATGGTGTCAATGTCGTTTCATCGGAAGTTGTTGGACTCCTTCCAAATGAAGCGATAATAGATGTAGCTGATTTTTATCTCCGCTTGGAAAACTTTTCAAGAGATCAGATTCTAGAAGAAAAATTAACTCAGGCGGGTGCTTCATCACAGGGTGGGGGAGATTCATTTTATGATGAAGTTGCCTCATCATCGCCTGCGCCCGGAGGCGGCTCTGTTGCGGCATCGGCCGGTGCGCTGTCGGCGGCACTTTCGGCAATGGTTTGCAGGATAACCGTGGGCAAAAAATCATATGAGGCTGTAAAGGATGAGCTTTCTGATATTCGTGATAGAGCTGACGCGCTCCTATCGGACCTGGAAAAACTTATAGACACAGACAAAGAAGCCTTTAATAAAGTAATGGATGCCTTTGCTCTGCCGAAGAGCACCGATGAAGAATCTGCCCTTAGGGATAAAGCAATTGAAGAAGCAACCAAGAAAGCGGCAAAAGTTCCTCTTACGGTTATGGAAAAATCAATTGAAGCATTACAAATGGCAAAGACTGCGGCTGCAAAAGGGAATGAAAATTCTATTTCCGATGCCGGAGTAGCTGCCTTGATGGCCGAGGCGGCTATAAAAGGTGCCGGATACAATGTCTTGATTAATCTGACTTCCCTTTCAGATAAAAAATTCTGCTCAGAAATGAAAAGTGATACCGGCAAAATTCTGGATAATTGTGAAAAACTCTCCAGAGAAGTTAAAGCACTTGTGGAAGCAAAGCTTTGATGAGCGGTTTTATAGATTTGCATATGCATACTACCTTTTCCGATGGCTTATGCTCGCCGGAAAATTTGAGAGATATCGTCAGGGGAAAAAAGCTCAAAGCGTTTGCTGTCACTGACCATGATACAATCGAGGGATACCGTGCTGTTCGGAGTTTACTAAATGATGACGATCCGGAAATAATTTGCGGTGTTGAACTTTCTGTTAGCTATGAAAAATCCGACCTTCATGTTCTGGCCTATTATTTTGATCCGGAAAACAAGCCGTTTAACAAGGCTCTCAAGCTGTTTCAAGATTCAAGGAACTTACGGGCTAAGTTAATGGTTGAAAAGTTAAATGAACTTGGGATAAAAGTCAGTTATGGAGCCGTAGAAAAAGCAGCCGGCAGAGGCGTAATTGGCCGGCCTCATATTGCCGAGGCTATGTACAAAAGCGGCAGTGTTTCAACTTATAATGAGGCATTCAGTAAATATATCGGCAATGGCAAAATTGCCCATGTGTCCAAGAAAAATTTTGCTCCCGATGAAGCTCTTAAACTGATTCATGATGCTGGCGGGGTTGCCTTTTTGGCTCATCCGGTTATTGACGACAACGAGCGTTTTATTGAGGAAATGGCAGAAATGGGCATGGACGGAATTGAAGTGTATCATCCTTACCATAAAAGTAATGACTTACAAAGGCTGACAGAGACGGCAAAAAGACTTTCTCTTGTTATCTCAGGCGGTTCTGATTATCATGGCAGAGAAGGAAGACAGAGTGAAATTGGTTCTCAAAAAGTCCCGGAAGAACTCTTAGGAGACATTAAACAGCAAGTAGAACAAATAAGAGAGAAAATTTGAGAAGAAACATTTTCATTCCAATGATCTTTTTACTTCTTGCAGGTTCGGTCCGGGCCGAATACCTGCCTGAAACCGAGCAGAGAAAAATAATCGAAAACTATCTTAACGCTACCGGACAGAGCAAAAGAATCTCAACATCGTTATCATTAGGCTTTGAGAATGAACTTGAGTTGCCCTCTCATAAGTGTGCCATGCCGCAGGTCATGGACTTTTCTACCAATATAAATAAAATTGAAAAAAGACTTCTTCAAGAATATGGCTTATCGGTATTAGCAAGGCCGGTATTTGATTTCACTCATCTTTCCCCGAGTGGATTCTTCAAAATACATTATAATACTACCGATTCACATATTGTACTAAATCCAAAAACAGATTCAGACGGTGACGGGGTACCGGATTATGTGGAATCAATATCCGTAATATGTGATTCGGTATTGGATAATATCATAAATCAACTTGGATATCCTCTTTTCCCCAATGACGGAACACTGGGCGGTGACGATAAATATGATGTTTATCTGGAGGACATTGATGCCTCGGCTTTCGGGTACACCAATTCGGATGACCCTAACCTGGCTGATACATCAATAATCAAAATTAGCTCTTTCATTACTATCGACAATGACTATCAGCGTTTTTTCTTCTACAAAGACAGACCTCTCGATGCTGCCCGGGTGACTATTGCTCACGAACTTTTTCATGCCGTTCATTTTGGAATTGATTATACCGAAAATGAAAACTATGGCACCTCCATTGAAAGAAGGTGGTGGATGGAAATGTCTGCAACCTGGATGGAAGAAGAACTATATGACGATATAAATGACTATTACTTTTATATTCCTTTTTTCTATTCTGACCCCAGACTGTCAATTCAGCAATTTTCCAGTTATAGTGATCTTCGCCCTTACGGCGGCGTAGTATTCCCCATTTATCTAAGTGAAAAATATGGGGCTGACTTTATAAGGGAAATCTGGACCAGATGTGATTCAACAAAAGGCTCAACTATCCTGCTTGCCATTGAAAGCATTCTGGACACGATGAACTTCCAGGATTCCCTGTTAACCGACAGCAATCTGACTTATTTTGATCTGTCGGCATTTCCTGATTTGATCTCAGAATTTGGTGTTTGGAATTTCTTCACCGGACTTCGCTCCGGTTTAGCCCCGGAAGGATTTGGTTTTCAGGAGAGGGAAAAATATCCGGCATACCCGGATAAATGGCTTCCTGTCTATGATGATTTCCCTCGTTTTCACAGCGCCAACAACATATACAACCCCGATCATAATGCCTCGGTTTATGTCAAGTTAGACCAGCTTAATGCTTTTCAAAAAGATTATTATTACAAATATATTCCCACTGACTCGCTTGGATTTATTGATACTGTTTACTGGGAATGTGTCGCTTTTCTCTGTATAGAATATGACACAACCACTCCGGGATGTATCTTTATTCCCAGTGGCTGCTGTTTGGATTCAGTGTGTAATGACTCGGCTGTCGTTTATGATCCTCTTGAAGGGTTTGAGTGGGTAATTGTTGATACTCTCTGGTTTAAAGATT